>NZ_JAAWVW010000007.1:0-266679 GCF_014855505.1 Musicola keenii
ACGGGGCGTGGCAATACTCGACGGACAGCGGGGCCAACTGGTTCAGCGTCGGCACGGTGTCCAGTTCATCGGCGCTGCTGCTCAGTGCGACGGCGCAGCTGCGTTATGTGCCGGATGGCGCTAACGGCGAAACCGCCGCCTTCACTTTCAATGCCTGGGATCAGACCAGCGGCACGGCCACCACAGGGGCGACCCGGGGGCTGGCGGATACCTCGACCACCGGCGGCGGCAGCGCGTTCTCCAGCAACAGCGCGCAGGCGTCGCTGACGGTGAGCGACGTCAATGACGCGCCGATCATCGGCAGCACCATCAGTGGTCAAACCGCGATAAAAAACACCGCATTCAGTTTCACGGTGCCAAACAGCACGTTTGTGGATGTTGATACCAGCGATGCGCTAACGCTGAGCGCAACGCTGGCGGACGGTTCACCGCTGCCGAGTTGGCTGACGTTTAATGCGGCGAACGGTACTTTCTCCGGCACGCCCGGCAGTGGCAATGTGGGCAACCTGAGCATTCGCGTGACGGCGACCGACAGCAGTAATGCGTCGATCAGTACGACGTTCGATTTGGCGGTTAATGACAACAACCAGTCCCCGGTGGTGAATGGTACGCTGGCGGCGCAGACGGCGACGCAGGACAGCAGTTTCAGTCTGGTGGTGCCAGCCAGTTTGTTCACTGATCCGGATTCTGGCGATGCGCTGACGCTGAGCGCGACACAGGCCGATGGCTCGGCGCTGCCGGGCTGGCTGACCTTTAACCCGGTGACTCGTACTTTGTCCGGCACGCCGGGCAGCGGCGATGTGGGCAGCCTGACCATTCGCGTCACGGCGAGCGATAGCAGTAGCGCGTCGGTGAGCGCCAGCTTTGTCCTTTCCATTACCCGCAGCACGCTGGATAACGGTGATCCCGAGTTCAAAGTGAACGGTACGACGGCCGCGTCGGCACTGGCCTCGACCCCGACGGTGGCTGTTAGCGTCGTGTCGAATGCGCCGGTAACGCTTGGGTCGCTGTTGAGTTCGTCATCGCTCGGCGCGATCAGCACCGGCGTAACGGCGGAAAGCACGACGGTAACGGCGTCGATTTTCCAGTCCTCCCAGCAAACAGCGTCTACCACGACAACGCCCGTCAGTCAGATCTCGAACGCTTTTGTGGTGGGTGCGACGGGCGGTGTGGGCCATTTCGACAGTGCGCTGGGGTCTTTCCCCAGCTTCAATACCGGCGGCGCGTTGGGCGGCAGTTCTTCGTTGGCGGGGCTGTTTTCGGGTACTAACCTGCCTTCGCTGTCGACGATGTCGGTGTTCTCCGGGGGGAGCTGGCGGGATATCAACACGAATACCGGCAGCGGTGGCGGATTCACCGCCTCATCGCCTGGCGGTTCGGCGATGAATTTCACCCCCAGTTTGGAGCAGCAATTACAGCAGCTGGGTGATAACGAATGGCAGCGTCTGGCGGCCATTGAACAGGCGTTGCTCGCGATGGGGCAACAGCAAGAGCAACAGGGATGATGAGCGGCGTCCTGGGCATCGACGGCGTCATGACAATAACAACAATGGGCAGGAGTAGAACGTGTCAAAGGGTCGTAAATTTTTCAGTCTTAGCCTGATGGTGATGGCGATGAGCGGCTGCGCCGTAACGAGCCAGCCCATTTCAAAACAACAAAGTGAACAACGCATTCAGCAAGACAAGGTTGTCATGTTTGGCAAGCAGGAGCCTGTCACTGCGCCGATTACCTTGTACGACGCTATGGCGCGGGCGTTGAAATACAATCTGGAAGCGCGGCTTAAGGTGATGGAGCAGGCGCTGTCGCAGCAGCAGCTGGAACTGGCGCGTTACGACATGCTGCCCCAGATGGCGATGGCGGCGGGCTATGTCGGGCGCAGCAATACCAGCGCATCCAGCAGCCGTAGCGTAGAAACGGGGCGGCAATCGTTGGAGCCGTCGACCTCGCTGGATCGTGATCGACAGGTTGCCGACCTGACGATGGTATGGAACGTGCTCGATTTCGGCGTCAGCTATGTCGGCGCCAAGCAGAAAGCTGATCAGGGCTGGATTGCCGAAGAGCGTAAACGCAAAGTGGTACATACCATCCTGCAAGATGTGCGCTCGGCGTACTGGCGGGCGGTGGCGGCTGAGCGCTTGCTGGGGCGTATTGATGGCTTGATCGGCCGGGTCAATCAGGCGCGCGAGGCCAGTGAGCACATGAGTACGCAGCAGGTGGGCGATCCGATTGAAGCGCTGAGCTATCGTCGCGCGTTGATCGATGCGGTGCGTCAGTTGGAAGAGCAACGTCGGGCGTTATCGCTGGCGAAAACGGAACTGGCAACCTTGATGAACCTGCCGCTGGACACGCCTTATACGCTGGCACTGCCGGCCGGTAAGGACATGGTCGCGCCGCAGTTGACGGTGGATTTCAACACGTTGGAACAGGCCGCGCTGGTTAGCCGACCGGAGCTGCGCGAGCAGGATTATCAGGTGCGTATTCACGCAGCTGAAACCCGCAAATCTCTGCTGCGTATGCTGCCGGGGATTGAAGTGAGCGCGGGTGGTCACTATGACAGCAACTCGTTCATGGTCAATCAGAGCTGGGCGGATGTCGGGGTGAAAGTCACCTGGAATTTGTTCAACTTGCTGTCCGGGCCGGCGGCGCACAAAGCGGCGCAGGCCAATGAAACCGTATCGGAAATGCAGCGTCAGGCGATGTCGCTGGCGGTGATGGCGCAGCTTTACATTGCTCGCGCCAATTTCAATGAGGCGTTGCGTCAGTACAAGACCAGTACGGAATTGCGTGACTTGGACGGCCAGATCGCCGAACAGCTGAAAAACCGTTATAAAGCGAACAGCATCGGTGAATTACAGCTGATCCAGGGCGAGCTGAATGCGCTGAACGCCAGCCTGCGTCAGGATCTGGCCTATGCGGAACTGCGTAATACCTATGGGCAAATTTTGTCGACGGTCGGGCTGGATCTATTGCCGAAGAAACTGCCTTCCGATCGGCTTGTTGACATCAGCCAGGCGCTGCGTCAGTCGGAAGCCAGCTGGCAACAGGGTAATATCGGCGCATTGCAATCCTTCTGATGACTTTTCTATTTTTCGTGTCATGCGGCCTGTAGCGGCCTCATGACACGCCCTCTGAGTCATATTTTCTCTGGTTCTCCAATATCGTTTCTCACTGTATTGGTGCGGCCATTGCCTTGTTTTGGTGCGCTGGCGGCGCGGTGGTGCAGGGTGTCGCCTCGGTTTTTTCACTGTTAGTCAGGGAAAATGTATTTTTTTCGTTTGAATAGATTTTCTGACGTCAGCGTGGATTTTTCTCATGTTTTTTCCTGTCTCTCAGCTTTGAATGCATAAATATTGCATATTTATGCAATATAAATCATTGTTTTTAATGTAAAAATATAACTCACTCCGATTTTATTCACTCTCTGGCACGATAGCTGCTCTATAGTTGTTATAAGGTCGGATAACAGCACATCTGTTTTCCGGTGGGTTGGGTGCCGAAGAGTGGTGAGTGAAAATTAAATATAAAACAATTTGTTACGTTGGTTATTCCAAGGCTGTGCCGATGGAATTCCCCCTTTACCGAAAGCGGGCTGGCTGGCATGAGCTGTTTTTTATTGATTCTGCGCCATTCGGCGGCCAGGTGGCCTGAAGAGGCAAAATAATGAAGAACTACCGAGGTCAGTATGGAGCATCCTGAGTCTGTTTCCCGTCGTGATTTTGATGACCGCATGGTGCCGGTCTATGCCCCCGCCGCGTTTATCCCGGTGCGCGGCGCAGGTTCCCGCGTGTGGGATCAGGCAGGAAAAGAGTATATCGATTTTGCCGGCGGCATCGCGGTCAATGCGTTGGGGCATGCACATCCGGCGGCGCAGGCGGCGCTGGTTGAGCAGGCGGGTAAGCTCTGGCATATGGGCAATGGCTACACCAATGAACCGGTGTTGCGGTTGGCGAAGCAGTTGATCGACGCCACCTTCGCCGAACGGGTGTTTTTCTGCAATTCCGGTGCGGAGGCCAATGAGGCGGCGTTGAAGCTGGCGCGCAAAGTGGGCCACGACAGCGGTATCGCCGATAAAAATCGTATTGTGGCATTCGGCAACGCTTTTCACGGCCGCACGCTATTCACCGTCAGCGCGGGCGGGCAACCGAAGTATTCCCAGGATTTCGCACCGCTGCCCGGCGGGATATTCCATGTACCGTTTAACGATCTGTCGGCGGCGGACGTTGCCGTCAATGAACGCACCTGTGCGGTGATTGTCGAGCCGATTCAGGGGGAGGGCGGCGTACTGCCCGCTGATCCGGCGTTCCTACAGGGGGTGCGCGCACTGTGCGATCGTCACGGCGCGCTGCTGATTTTCGATGAAGTGCAAACCGGCGTCGGCCGTACCGGTTCGCTATATGCCTATATGGACTACGGTGTCGTGCCGGATGTTCTGACCACCGCCAAAGCGCTGGGCGGCGGCTTCCCGATCGCCGCCATGCTCACCACCGAAAAACTGGCGCAGTCGCTATCGGTCGGGTCACACGGCACTACCTACGGCGGCAATCCGTTGGCGGCGGCGGTGGCCGGTACGGTGTTCGGCCTGATCAATACGCCGGAGGTGCTGGCGGGTGTCGCGGCGCGCCATCGTCGTCTGGTGGCAGGGCTGGATGCATTGAATCAGCGCTATCCGGTGTTTTCCTGCGTACGCGGCAAAGGGCTGCTGCTGGGCGCGGTACTCAAAGAGGCGTTTGCCGGGCAGGCCAAAAAGCTATTGCGTTTGGCGGGCGAAGAAGGGGCGATCGTGCTGATGGCGGGGCCGGATGTCGTGAGGTTTACGCCGTCGCTGATCATCCCCGAAGCGGATATTGACGAAGGGTTGTCACGGTTGGCATGCGCGCTAGCGCGATTTTGTGCCGAGTGCTGATGACGGCGGGAGGATGCAAAAATGATGATCATTCGCCATGTTCAGGAGCACGATCTGGCCGATTTACTGACGCTGGCCGGGAAAACCGGCGTCGGGTTAACGTCGCTGCCGTGTAATGAAGCGATTCTTTCCGCCCGTATCGAACGGATGGTGAAAACCCGCCAAGGCAGCGCATTAAGAGGGGAGCAAGGGTATCTGTTCGTGTTGGAAGATACCGATGCAGGCCGTGTGGTCGGCGTCAGCGCACTGGAGGCGGCGGTAGGGTTGGAGGAGCCCTGGTACAACTTTCGTGTCGGTACGCAAGTTCATGCCTCAAAAACGCTCAATGTCTACCGGGCGGTGCCGACGCTGTTTCTCAGCAACGATCACACTGGCTACAGCGAACTGTGTACGTTGTTTCTAGACCCGGACTACCGCCACAGCCTGAACGGCAAACTATTGTCCAAGGTGCGTTTTCTGTTTATGAGCGCGTTTCGCTCGCATTTTGCCGACAAAGTCTTCGCCGAGATGCGCGGCTATGCTGACGACGAGGGGCGCTCGCCGTTCTGGGAAGGCGTCGGCAAACACTTCTTCGCCATGGATTTCGCCACTGCGGATTACCTGAGCGGCACCGGCCAGAAAGCGTTCATCGCCGAACTGATGCCGCGCCATCCGCTGTACGTGGATTTTTTGCCGGAAGACGCCCGCACGGCGATCGCCAAGGTGCACCCGCATACGGTGCCGGCGCGTCGGGTGCTGGAGTCGGAAGGGCTGCGCTATCAGGGCTATATCGATATTTTCGACGGCGGCCCGACGCTGGAAGCGGCGCTGGACGAGCTGCGGGCGGTGAAAGAGAGTCGCAGCGTCAGTGTTGCGTTGGGCGAGCAGCCCACATCGCCGGATGCGCCGGTGTATCTGGCGGCCAATGACGACTATCTCAATTATCGGGCGCTGCTGGTGCAAGGTGGCGTCGGGCACGACACTTTGAATCTGGATGCCGCCCAGGCGGCGGCGTTGGGCGTACAGGCGGGTAGTCCGGTACGCATCCTTCCTTTGACGACTGCGGAGAATCGCTGATGTCGTATGCATCCTTGTTTATCGACGGCGTCTGGCGGCCTGGCCGCGGCGGCGACGTCACCAAAACCGACCCGCTGGATAACCATGTGCTGTGGCAAGCCGCCGGCGCGGATGCGCACGATGTGGCGCAGGCCTGTGACGCGGCGCGGCGCGCGTTTCCTGCCTGGGCGCGTCGCCCGTTGGCGGAACGTATCGTGGTGCTGGAGCGCTTTGCCGCGTTGCTGGCGCAGCATAAAACGGCGCTGGCGGAAACCATCAGCCGAGAAACCAGCAAACCGCGCTGGGAAACCCTGACCGAGGTGCAGGCGATGATCGGCAAGATCGCCATCTCGCTGCAGGCCTACCAGCAGCGCACCGGCGAGAGCAGTACGCCGATGGCGGACGGCGCAGCGACCTTGCGCCATCGGCCGCACGGTGTTCTGGCGGTGTTCGGCCCCTATAATTTTCCCGGTCATCTGCCGAACGGGCATATCGTCCCGGCGTTGTTGGCCGGCAACGGCGTGGTGTTCAAGCCGAGCGAGCTTACGCCGCTGACCGCCGAGGAGACGGTGAAACTGTGGCAGCAGGCCGGGCTGCCGCAGGGCGTACTCAACTTGGTACAAGGCGGGCGAGAAACCGGTGCGGCGTTGGCCGCAAGCCCGGAGATCGACGGGCTGCTGTTTACCGGCAGCGCGGGCACCGGTTATCACCTGCATCGTCAGTGGGCCGGGCAGCCGGACAAGATGCTGGCGCTGGAGATGGGGGGCAATAACGCACTGATCATTGATGAGGCGACGGATATCGACGCCGTGGTCAACCTGACGATTCAGTCGGCGTTTATCTCCGCCGGTCAGCGCTGTACCTGCGCACGCCGGCTGCTGGTGCGCGACGGCGAGCAAGGGGATACATTCCTGCGCCGGCTGGTGGAGGTCACGGCGCGTTTGCGCGTCGGACGCTGGAACGATGAACCGCAACCGTTTATGGGCGGTGTGATTTCCGCCGCGGCGGCGGATCGGATGATGGCGGCACAACGGCAACTGTTGGCGCTAGGCGCCAAACCTTTCCTGCCCATGACGCGGCCACAGTCGGATAACGGGCTGTTGACGCCGGGCATTCTGGATGTCACCGGCGTGGTGGGGGTGCCGGATGAAGAGTATTTCGGCCCGCTGACCTGCGTGACGCGCTACCGGTCGTTTGACGAGGCGTTGCGCCTGGCCAATAGCACCCGCTACGGGCTGGCGGTGGGGTTAGTATCACCTGACCGCGAGCGGTTTGAACGCCTGTTGCTGGAAGCGCGCGCCGGTATCGTTAACTGGAACCGGCCGTTGACCGGGGCCTCCAGCGCGGCGCCGTTCGGCGGTATAGGCGCTTCTGGCAATCACCGTGCCAGCGCGTTTTATGCCGCGGATTATTGCGCCTGGCCGATGGCGTCGCTCGAAAGCGAGACCCTGACATTGCCCGCGGCCTTGTCGCCGGGGCTGTTGCTGTAACCTTTATCCCGTCTGGAGAACCATGATGTCTGGATTTGAAATGAATATGGACGGGCTGGTCGGGCCGACGCACCACTACGCCGGCCTGTCGTTCGGTAATGAAGCCTCGACCCGGCACCGCGATGCCGTCGCCAACCCGCAACTGGCCGCCCGTCAAGGCTTATTGAAAATGAAGGCGTTGACGGATCTGGGGCTGACGCAGGCGGTGCTGCCGCCGCAGGAGCGTCCACACCTGCCGATGCTGCGCCGCTTGGGGTTCAGTGGCAGCGACGAGTCGGTATTGGCGCAGGCGATGCGCCGTTCGCCGCGCCTGCTCTCAACGCTCAGTTCGGCGTCGTCCATGTGGACGGCCAACGCCGCCACGGTATCGCCGTCGGCGGACAGCACCGATGGGCGTGTGCATTTCACCGCCGCCAACCTGAACAATAAATTTCATCGTTCGATCGAGGCGGAAACCACCTCGGCGGTGTTGCGCGCCATTTTCCACGACGAACGCCATTTCGCCCACCATCAGGCGCTGCCGCAGTCGGCGTTGTTCGGCGATGAAGGAGCGGCCAACCACAACCGGTTGGGCGGTGATTATGCGTGTCGCGGCGTGCAGGTGTTTGTCTACGGCGTACAGCAGTTTGACGGTGAACCGGGGCCGCAACGCTACCCGGCGCGCCAGACCCGAGAGGCCAGCGAGGCGATCGCCCGGCTGCACCAGCTCGATCCGGCGCATACGGTATTTGTGCAGCAGCACCCGGCGGTGATCGATCAGGGTGTGTTTCATAACGATGTGATCGCGGTCAGCAACCAGCAGGTACTGTTCTGCCATCAATTGGCGTTCTTGCATCAGACGCAGGCGCTGGATGAAATCCGCCGTAAGCTGGCGACGTTAGAACAGACCCTGCATGTGATTGAAGTCGCGGCGGCGCGGGTATCGGTCGCGGATGCGGTTGGCACTTATCTGTTCAACAGCCAACTACTGACCCGGCCGGACGGCGGCATGACCATCGTGGTGCCGGAAGAGTGCCGCCAACATGCCGGCGTGTGGGAGATGCTGAGCGAGATTGCAGCCAGCGGCGGCCCGGTTGACGATATTCGGGTGTTTGATCTGCGCGAAAGCATGCGTAACGGCGGCGGCCCGGCCTGCCTGCGGTTGCGGGTGGCGCTCAACGATACCGAACGGCGGGCGATGAATCCCGGCGTGTTGATGAACGACGCACTGTTCGTCACGCTGAACCAGTGGGTGGATCGCCACTATCGCGATCGGTTGACGCAGGACGATCTGGCGGATCCGCAGCTGCTGCGCGAAAGCCGCACCGCGCTGGATGAGTTGACCCGTATTTTAGGGCTGGGGTCGGTCTATCCTTTCCAGCAGTCATCCCGTTGATCGCAGAGAGATACACAATGAATGATTTTCTGGCACAAACCCTACGGGGTGAAATATCGACGCCGTCCAGCGGTGAGCAAGGTGGTTTGCGCTGGCGCTGGTTAGGGGAAGGAGTGCTGGAACTGACGCCGGCGGCGGGGTATCAGCGTGCGGTGGCGCTGTCGGCCGGGATCCACGGCAATGAAACCGCGCCGATCGAACTGCTCGACCGGCTGGCGGGTGATCTGCTGACCGGCCGGCTTCCCTTGACGGTACGGCTGCTGTTGGTATTGGGTAATCCGGCGGCGATCCGTGCGGGTAAACGCTACCTGCACAGCGACATCAACCGGATGTTCGGCGGGCGCCACAGCCGTTTCCCGCTCAGTGGTGAGACCGTGCGCGCACACTGGCTGGAACAGGTGCTGACGGCTTTTTTTGCGGCGGATGCGCTGACCGGCGGCATCGAGCGTTATCACTACGATCTGCACACGGCGATTCGTGATTCGTTGTTGCCGCGCTTCGGGCTGCTGCCGTTCCAGGAACGTCCTTATAATCTGCTGCTGTTGGAAAGCCTGACGGCGGCGGAGCTGGATGCGCTGGTGGTACACCGCGAGCCGGGCGGCACCTTCAGCCATTTCAGTAGCGAGCAACTCATGGCGGCCAGCTGCACGTTGGAGTTGGGCAAAGCGCGGCCGTTGGGGGAGAACGACCTTGGTCAGTTCGATGCGATCGACCAGGCGCTGCGGGCGTTGGTGAGCGGTACGTCGATGCCGGTACGCCGGGTGGCGCCGATGCGGTTATTCAGCGTGGTGCGTTCGCTGATCAAACGCAGCGAGGCGTTTCAATTGCATGTCGCCGGTGATGCGCCGAATTTCACGCCGTTTGCACGCGGCACGTTGCTGTGCGAGCAACCGGGGGAAGAGTACCGGGTCGCCCATGAGCGGGAGTGGATACTGTTTCCCAACCCGTCGGTGGCGCAGGGGTTGCGCGCCGGCATGGTGCTGACGGAGATAGCGCCGGGCGAGTTGGCGGGAGGCGTGTTGTCGCAACCGGCGGACTGAGGTATGGCCCTTAACCGCGTTGCGTGTTTTTCAAGCGTTAATCGTCACGGCCAAGTGGTGTTCACGTCGCTGTAGTGGTGTTCATGTCGTTGTAGTGAAAGGCTGGGTGCGAGAAAGCGTTACGGGGCACAGCTTGGCGTCGCATCAGGGGCGTGATGCCCCGGCGTAAAGCGCAATGGCCCTTACGGGCCGCTATTGATAAGCGATCGTATTGCGGGTGCGCCGGTGGGTGGCGCACCGGGCGGGGATCAGGAGATGAATTTGACGCCCTGTTTCAGCACCAGATCACAGGCTTTGGTTTTGACTTTCTCCGCCAGCGGCGTGCTGCCGATATTGTTCAGATTCAACTGTTTGCCGTCGCCGGTATTCAGCATCCCCGATAGCCCTTGCAGATAATCGGTCTGCTTTTGCTGCTCCTGCTGTGTGGACAAGCCAAGCTTATTCAACAGCTGGTTTTTGATATTGTCGGTATTGGTGGCGGCAATCAGTTTCTGTTTGACGCAGTATTGCAAGATACCCGCGGCATTGTTCATGGTGCCGGCGCTCAGTGATTGCGTGCCGCCGTTCAGCAGGCTGACCAGGTTGCCCTGACTGGGTGATGCGGCGTTGTTCTGGCTCAACTGACTGGCGGCGCTGGACAGGGTATCTTGCCAGCCGGCGGCCTGAACACTGCCTGCGGCCAGCAGGATGGTTAACCCAACGGTGTTCATGGTGTGTTTGATGGATTTCATAACGGATTCACTCTTTTTTGTGACCTGACAAGCAGGCAAGAAAGCGGCGGTGAGTTTATCGCCGTGGTCGTTGGATACTATCCGATAAAACCGAAATCGCCGATAAAACCGAAATCGCCGATAACACTGAAAAATCGCGAGAGAGAATACGTCGTTGCCGGGGAGACCATCATTTCATGTGCAGTCGACGACGTTCAGGCCGACCAGGCCCAACGATGGCGCGGAAAAAGGCGGCGGCGGGCAGTCGTCATCCGCACCGGCCTCGGCGGTGACATGATGCCGCCAAGCTGGGCACGACGGCGCCCGGTTCAGGTATCAGGCGTCGCCGGGTGTGACATAGCGAATGCCAGAACGTTAAGGATCGGCGCCGGGCGGCATCCCGCAGGGTTGCGCGATGCCAGCCAGGTTTGTCGACTGCCCGCCAGCCTGACCCAACAGCGGGTCTATACCAACATGACATCCCTGTCTGGACGGTATCCTGACGGATGGGGGGATACCGTCACTGTTTCCCAGACACAACAGCAACATGGGGGCGCCGGCAGCGATCAGCCGTCCGCCAGGCGTTGGTAACGTTCAAAGCGCGCTTTGGCATCCTGCTCGGTTTGCGCGAACAGTTCTGTCGCGATATCCGGGCGTTGACGTTTGAGCGAGGCGTAACGCACTTCTCCCATCAGGAACGCCTGAAAATCCTCTTCCGGCTCCTCCGAGTCGAGGATGAACGGGTTTTTGCCCTGCGTCTGCCGGTTCGGATCATAGCGGTACAGATGCCAGTAACCGGCGTCCACCGCTTTTTTGGCTTCCCGCTGGCTGCACCCCATACCGGCTTTCAACCCGTGGTTGATGCAGGCGGCGTAGGCGATGATCAACGACGGGCCTGGCCATGCCTCCGCTTCGGCGATCGCTTTCAGCGTCTGCGCCTTATCCGCGCCCATCGCTATCTGCGCGACGTAAACGTGGCCGTAGCTCATTGCCATCATGCCGAGATCCTTCTTACGAGTGCGTTTACCTTCGGCGGCGAATTTCGCGATCGCCGCCACCGGCGTCGATTTGGACGATTGCCCGCCGGTGTTGGAGTACACCTCGGTATCGAACACCAATACGTTGATGTCTTCGCCGGAGGCCAGTACGTGATCCAGCCCGCCGTAGCCAATGTCGTAAGCCCAGCCGTCGCCGCCGAAGATCCATTGCGAAGGTTTGGCGAAGTAGTCGCGGTTCTGATAGATCCGGTTGAGCTGCGGATCCTCGCCTTTTTCACACTCCAGCAGCGCCGTCAGCCGATCCGCCCGCTCACGGGTGTTTTCCCCGCGATCCTTCAGTTCCAGCCACAGGCTGAACGCATCGCTGAGCGCCGGGCTAAGCGGCTGGGCTAACGCGGCGGCCACATCGCCTGCCAGTTGTTCGCGGACGGCGCGGCTGCCCAGTAACATCCCCAGCCCAAACTCGGCATTGTCTTCAAACAGCGAGTTGGCCCAGGCCGGGCCCTGCCCTTTATGGTTAGTGGTATAGGGGATCGACGGCGCGCTGGCACCCCAGATGGAGGAGCAACCGGTGGCGTTGGCGATCAGCATTCGGTCGCCGAACAGTTGGGTCAGCAAGCGGGCGTAAGGGGTTTCGCCGCAGCCGGCGCAGGCGCCGGAGAATTCCAGCAGCGGCGTTTCGAACTGGCTGCCTTTGACGGTGGTTTTGCTGAACGGGTTGGCCTTGGGGGCGAGCGCCAGTGCATGTTCCCACAGTGGAATTTGCGCTTGCTGGCTTTCCAGCGGCTGCATGGTGAGTGACTTGCCGCGTGACGGGCAGATATCGACGCAATTGCCGCAGCCGGAGCAGTCCAGCGGCGAGACCGCCAGATGATAGTGGTAGTCTTTGGCGCCGTTGGCCGCTTTGCTTTGCAGCGCCACTGGCGCCTGCTGCCGTTCTTCTTCACTCAGCAGTGCCGGGCGGATGGCGGCGTGCGGGCAGATGAACGCGCACTGGTTGCATTGGGTGCAACCTTCCGGTTGCCAGGCCGGCACCTGAATAGCGATGCCGCGTTTTTCAAAGGCAGCGGTGCCGGGGGGAAAGGTGCCGTCTTCCATACCGGCAAAGGCGCTGACCGGCAGCAAATCGCCTTCCTGGCGGTTCATCGGTTGCAAAATCTGGCGGATAAAGGCCGGCACCGGACGGGCGGCGTCGGCGGTGTCATCCGCCAGCGTCGCCCAGTGCGCCGGAATGGCAACCTCGACCAGCGCTTGCATCCCCTGGTCGATGGCGGCGCAGTTCATGTCCACCACGTTCTGCCCTTTGCTGCCGTAGGATTTGACCACCGCGCTTTTCAGGTAGTCGGCGGCGGTGGCCTCGGCAATGATGCCGGTCAGTTTGAAGAACGCCGCCTGCATGATCATGTTGAAACGCCCGCCCAGCCCAAGCTGCTGCGCGATCTGCACCGCGTTGAGGGTGAAAAAGCGGATCTGCTGGCGCGCCAGATAGCGTTTCATGGCGACGGGCAGTTTCGCCTCCAGCTCTGCGGCACGCCAGGTGCAGTTCAGCAGGAAGGTGCCGCCGGTTTTCAGCCCAGCCAGCAGGTCGTATTTATCGACATAGGACTGCTGGGAGCAGGAGATGAAATCAGCGCTGTGGATCAAGTAAGGCGAGGTGATGGGGCGCTGGCCGAAACGCAGGTGCGAGACGGTGATGCCGCCGGACTTTTTCGAGTCATAGGAGAAGTAGGCTTGCGCGTACATCGGGGTTTGATCGCCGATGATCTTGACGGCGCTTTTGTTGGCGCCGACGGTGCCGTCCGAGCCCAGCCCCCAGAACTTGCAGGCGGTGGTGCCCGCGGGTGCGGTGTCGATATGGACGGTCGGCTGCGGTAACGACGTATGGGTGACGTCATCGACGATCCCTACCGTGAAACCGTCCTTCGGCACCGGTTGCAACAGGTTGTCGAACACCGACGCCACATGCGCCGGCAGGATGTCTTTGCCGCCCAGTGCATAGCGCCCGCCGACGATCAACGGCCGGGTATCGTGGTTGTAGTAGGCGGTTTTAACGTCCTGATACAGCGGTTCGGCCTGCGCGCCCGGTTCTTTGGTGCGATCCAACACCGCGATACGCTGGACGGAATCGGGAATGGCGGAGAAGAAGTGCGCCAGCGAGAAAGGACGATAGAGATGCACCGTCAGTAGCCCGACTTTTTCGCCACGTTGGTTGAGATAGTCGACGGTTTCCGTAATGGTTTCGCACACTGAGCCCATTGCGACGATCATCCGGTCGGCATCCGGCGCGCCGTGGTAGTTGAACAGATGGTACTCGCGGCCGGTCAACCGGCTGATGCGCGCCATATAGTCTTCCACGATATGCGGCAACGCATCGTAGAACGGGTTGACGGATTCACGCTCCTGAAAGTAGATATCCGGGTTCTGGGCCGTGCCGCGGATCACCGGGTGATCCGGGTTCAGGGCGTTACGGCGAAAGCGATCCAGCGCGTGTCGATCCAGCAACGGTTCCAGCTCATCATATTCCAGCAGCTCGATCTTCTGGATCTCATGGGAAGTACGGAAGCCGTCGAAGAAGTTGATGAACGGCACCCGGCTTTTTATGGCGGCCAGATGCGCCACCGCCGCCAGATCCATCACCTGTTGTACGCTGCTTTCCGCCAGCATGGCGCAACCGGCTTGTCGTACCGCCATCACATCCTGATGGTCGCCGAAAATATTCAGCGAGTTGGTGGCCAGCGCGCGGGCGCTGACGTGAAACACGCCCGGCAGTAGTTCGCCCGCAATCTTGTAGAGATTGGGGATCATCAGCAACAGCCCCTGCGACGCGGTGTAGGTAGTGGTCAACGCCCCGGCCTGCAGGGAGCCGTGCACCGCACCGGCGGCACCCGCTTCGGACTGCATCTCGATAAGCCTGACCGGCTGGCCGAACAGGTTCTTTTTCCCCTGGGCTGCCCACTCATCGACGTTTTCTGCCATGGGCGTGGAGGGGGTGATGGGATAGATAGCCGCAACATCGGTAAATGCGTAGGAGATATACGCTGCGGCGGCATTCCCATCCATCGTCTTCATCTTTCTTGCCATGTACGGGTTCCTCTTGGTGGGGCGGATGTTATTGCCGGTGAGTCAGAACGGATCTCACCGCGTACTCGCCGTTTAACCAAGCCAGTAGCACAGCCTGTGCCACTTCAGGATAGGGGGGAGAAAGTGTTTTTTATTGAATGAGTTATTACTAATGACACCGCAGACGCTTGCCCACGGCAGCGGCGGAATTGCGCGGAATAAGACACGGACTGCGACATCCTGTCGGCCTGCCAACAAAGTGTGGGGTCGCGGTGGCTGTCCGCCGTCTGAACGCACAGGCGTTGTTGCGTATGACGGGGCCGAAGCAACAGATGGCACCGGACGGTATGGCATGCCGGCAGCGGCAACACGGCATCGCCGCCGTTGCTGCGGTTGTCCCGATTGTCCCGTTTACAACAATTAGTCTGCCGATTGTCTTGCCTTTGTTCCTCCTGTAGCCGCGTTTTTTCTATCAAATGTTTTTAAATCAAACGGTTAGTTTATATGGCACGGCTGGTACGTTCCCTGCACTTCTCCTGTCGTATGCAACAGGCATTCAATCTGAACAGGAGATACCACCATGGCTATGCGTCAATGCGCCATTTATGGCAAAGGGGGGATTGGCAAATCCACCACTACTCAGAATCTGGTCGCCGCGCTGGCGGAGATGGGCAAGAAGGTGATGATCGTCGGCTGTGACCCGAAAGCGGACTCCACCCGTCTGATCCTGCACGCCAAAGCTCAGAACACCATTATGGAAATGGCGGCGGAAGTCGGCTCCGTTGAAGACCTGGAACTGGAAGACGTGCTGCAAATTGGGTACGGCAACGTGCGTTGCGCAGAATCCGGCGGCCCGGAGCCGGGCGTGGGTTGTGCCGGTCGCGGTGTGATCACCGCCATCAACTTCCTGGAAGAAGAGGGCGCCTATGAAGAAGACCTCGACTTCGTGTTCTACGACGTATTGGGCGACGTGGTGTGCGGCGGCTTCGCGATGCCGATCCGCGAAAACAAGGCGCAGGAAATCTACATCGTCTGTTCCGGCGAAATGATGGCGATGTACGCCGCCAACAACATTTCCAAAGGCATCGTGAAGTACGCCAAGTCCGGCAAGGTGCGCCTGGGTGGGTTGATTTGCAATTCCCGTCAGACCGATCGGGAAGATGAGTTGATCATCGCGCTGGCGGAAAAACTCGGCACCCAGATGATTCACTTCGTGCCGCGCGACAACATCGTGCAGCGCGCCGAAATTCGCCGCATGACGGTGATCGAATACGACCCCAAATGCAAACAGGCCAATGAGTACCGCACGCTGGCGGGCAAGATCGTCAACAACACCAAAATGGTGGTGCCCACGCCGGTGACGATGGACGAACTGGAAGCGCTGCTGATGGAGTTCGGCATCATGGAGGAGGAAGACACCAGCATCATCGGCAAGACCGCCGCCGAAGAGAATGCCGCCTGACGGCCCACCCCGCGCCAGTCGCCGCCGCGAGCGGACGTCTGGCGAAGCATGAAGGACAGCAGGAATGACAAACGCAACTCGTGAACGCAATCAGGCGCTTATCCAGGAAGTGCTGGAAGTCTTCCCCGAGAAGACGCGCAAAGAGCGCAAAAAACACATGATGGTCACTGAAGAGTCGATGGAGAGCGTGGGGAAATGCATCGTTTCCAACCGCAAATCCCAGCCGGGGGTGATGACCATTCGCGGCTGCGCTTACGCCGGCTCCAAAGGCGTGGTATTCGGCCCGATCAAGGATATGGCGCACATCTCCCATGGGCCGATCGGCTGCGGGCAGTATTCCCGTGCCGGACGACGCAACTACTACACCGGCTTGAGCGGTATCAACAGCTTCGGCACCCTGAACTTCACCTCGGATTTCCAGGAGAAGGACATTGTGTTCGGCGGCGACAAAAAGCTCACTAAGCTGATTGAGGAACTGGAGCAGCTGTTTCCGCTCACCAAAGGGATCTCGATCCAGTCGGAGTGTCCGGTGGGGTTGATCGGCGACGATATCGAAGCGGTGGCCAACAGTAGCCGTAAAGCGATCGGCAAACCGGTGGTGCCGGTGCGCTGCGAAGGGTTCCGCGGCGTGTCCCAATCGCTGGGGCACCACATCGCCAACGACGTGATCCGTGACTGGGTGCTGGATAACCGCGACGGTAAACCGTTCGAATCCACCCCTTATGACGTCGCGATCATCGGCGACTACAACATCGGCGGCGACGCCTGGGCTTCACGCATCCTGCTCGAAGAGATGGGGCTGCGGGTGGTGGCGCAGTGGTCTGGCGACGGCACGCTGGTGGAGATGGAAAACACCCCGAATGTGAAGCTGAATCTGGTGCACTGCTACCGTTCGATGAACTACATCTCGCGCCATATGGAAGAAAAGCACGGTATTCCCTGGATGGAGTACAACTTCTTCGGCCCGACCAAAATCGCCGAGTCGCTACGCAAAATCGCCGCGCAATTCGATGACACCATCCAGCACAACGCCGAGGCGGTGATCGCCCGCTATCAGGCGCAAACCGATGCCGTGATCGCCAAATACCGCCCCCGACTGGAAGGTCGCAAGGTGTTGCTGTACCTCGGCGGGCTGCGGCCGCGCCATATCATCGGCGCGTATGAGGATCTCGGCATGGAGATCATCGGTACCGGTTATGAATTCGGCCACAACGACGATTACGACCGCACGCTGCCGGAACTGAAGGACGGCACGCTGCTGTTCGACGACGTCAGCAGTTATGAACTGGAAGCGTTCGTTAAGGCGCTGAAACCGGATCTGATCGGTTCCGGCATCAAGGAAAAGTACATCTTCCAGAAAATGGGGGTGCCGTTTCGCCAGATGCACTCCTGGGATTACTCCGGCCCTTATCACGGCTATGACGGCTTTGCCATTTTCGCCCGCGATATGGATATGACGCTTAACAATCCCAGTTGGAGCGAATTAACCGCCCCGTGGCTGAAGTCCGCCTGATGATGATTGTTAATAACATCCGCCTGATATCCCGTTAGTTCACCGATTAGTGGCGCGGGAGGAGAACACCATGAGTCAAACCGCTGAGAAAACCGAACCCTGCTTCCCCTTGTTCGAGCAGGATGAATACCAGACGCTGTTTCGCAACAAACGCGGGATGGAAGAAGCCCACGACGAGCAGCGCGTGCGCGAGGTCTTCGAGTGGACCACCACCGAAGAATACAAAGAACTGAATTTCAAGCGCGAAGCGCTGACCATCGACCCGGCCAAGGCCTGTCAGCCATTGGGCGCGGTACTCTGCGCACTGGGATTTGCCAATACCTTGCCGTATGTGCACGGCTCGCAAGGGTGTGTGGCCTATTTCCGTACCTATTTCAACCGCCACTTTAAGGAGCCGGTTGCCTGTGTATCGGATTCCATGACGGAAGACGCCGCTGTGTTCGGTGGTAATAACAATATGAACAGCGGGTTACAGAACGCCAGCGCGCTGTATAAGCCCGAGGTGATCGCCGTGTCCACCACTTGTATGGCGGAAGTGATCGGCGACGACTTGCAGGCATTTATCGCCAACGCCAAGAAAGACGGCTTTGTGGATGCAGAGATGCCGATCCCTTATGCCCATACGCCCAGTTTTATCGGCAGCCACATCACCGGTTGGGACAACATGTTTGAAGGCTTCGCCCGCACCTTTACCACTGGCACGGGCCAAAACTACCAGCCCGGCAGCCTGCAACGGCTGAATCTGGTTACTGGGTTTGAAACCTATCTCGGTAACTATCGAGTGATTAAACGGATGATGGCGCAGATGGAGGTGCCGGTCAGTCTGTTGTCCGATCCGTCCGAGGTGCTGGATACCCCGGCCGATGGCCACTACCGCATGTACGCCGGCGGCACATCTCAGCAGGCGATGCGCGAGGCGCCGAACGCCATCGACACGCTGCTGTTGCAGCCGTGGCACCTGATCAAAACCAAAAAAGTGGTGCAGGATGCGTGGCAACAGCCCGCTACCGACGTACCGGTGCCGATGGGGCTGGCGGCTACCGACCAACTGCTGATGACCGTCAGCGAGCTGACCGGCAAACCGATCCCGGATGTCCTGACGTTGGAGCGCGGCCGGTTGGTGGACATGATGCTCGACTCCCACACCTGGCTGCACGGCAAGCGTTTTGGTTTGTACGGCGATCCGGATTTCGTCATGGGGTTGACCCAATTC
Source organism: Musicola keenii (assembly GCF_014855505.1). Taxonomy (NCBI): domain Bacteria; kingdom Pseudomonadati; phylum Pseudomonadota; class Gammaproteobacteria; order Enterobacterales; family Pectobacteriaceae; genus Musicola; species Musicola keenii. The sequence continues at coordinate 18,801 of NZ_JAAWVW010000007.1, forward strand.
CTGCTGGAACTGGGCTGCGAGCCTACGGTGATCCTGTGTCACAACGGCAACAAGCGCTGGCAGAAGGCGATGAAGAAAATGCTCGATGCCTCGCCTTACGGGCAGGACAGCGAGGTGTATATCAACTGCGATCTGTGGCATTTCCGTTCGCTGATGTTCACCAACAAACCGGATTTCATGATCGGCAATTCCTACGGCAAGTTCATCCAGCGCGATACGCTGGCGAAGGGCGAGCAGTTTGAAGTGCCGCTGATCCGGCTCGGGTTCCCGCTGTTTGACCGTCACCACCTGCACCGCCAGACCACCTGGGGGTATGAAGGTGCGATGGCGATCCTTACCACGTTGGTGAATGCGGTACTGGAAAAACTGGATCACGACACCATGAAGTTGGGCAAGACCGATTACAACTTCGATCTGATTCGTTAATGCCGAAGACCCCGGCCTGCGCCCTGTATGCCGCTTGCCTGCGACGTGCGCAGGGGGAGTGTTTCTCCCCCTGCGTATTGTTGCTGCGACGGGCAGACGCGACGCCAGTCGGGGGAAACGAAGACATTTTCAGGCCGGGATCCGGCGTCGTCGGTCATGGCGTTGCAAGCGCGATGATCAACGGGGACGGGCCGTCCTGGCCGCTAAGGAGAAAACGATGCCGGTGGTGATTTTTCGTGAGCGCAATGCGCAACTGTACTGCTATATCGCCAAGCTGGATCTGGAAGCGAAAGTAACCGATGTGGAGTTCGACCAGCCGGAGCGCTGGGGCGGCCGGGTCGCGCTGGAAGGGGGGAAGTGTTACTACATCAATCCCCAGGAGGCGAAGCCCGTGTTCCCGGTCAGCCTGCGGGCGACGCGCTCTGAGCTCGGATAAAGGAGAAATGAACATGTCTGACGATGATGTCCTGTTCTGGCGACTGTTCGCGCTGATTCAATGTTTGCCGGAATTGTCGCCGCCGCAACTGCTGAACTGGCTGAGCCAGGATAATGGTGAGACGCTGGATCTGGCGCGGCTGGAGTCGTTTACACAACCGGTGCTGGCGGCGCGTTTCCCGGTCGCGCCGGAGAATATGACCCGCAGCCGCTGGCAGCAGGTGCTGGCGTATCTGCGCGGCAACCTGCCGGAACACCTGACGGTGGCGACGCCGCCGGGGCGGCAGCCGCAATTGCTGGCGGCATTCTCATCGCAGGACGGCATCACCATCAATGGCCACTTCGGCCAGTGCCGCCTGTTTTTTATTTATGGGTTTGACGAGGTGGGTTCCTGGCTGTGCGATTTGCGTCGTTATCCGGCCGAGCCCGGCGATCAGGAGGGCAATGAGGTGCGGGCGGCGCTGTTGAACGGCTGCCATCTGCTGTTTTGCGAAGCGATCGGCGGGCCGGCGGCGGCGCGTATCATCCGCCACAATATCCATCCGATGAAGGTGGCGCCAGGCACCACCATCCAGTCGCAGCGCGACGCCCTGCAGGCACTGCTGGCGGATCGCCTGCCGCCGTGGCTGGCGAAACGGCTGGAAAAAGGCAATCCGCTGGAAGACCGGGTGTTTTAAGGGGGCTATCATCCCGCCGGTCGGCGGGATGACAGTGATCAACGCGGGGCGGTGATGGCCAATTGAGCGCCGTCGTTGAGGTTGAAGAACGTCATGGTGTCGTCCAGATTTTTCGCTTGTTCGTGCAACGAAGCGCTGGCCGACGCAGATTCTTCCACCAACGCGGCGTTTTGTTGGGAAGCTTGTTCCAGCAGGGTGATGGCGGTATGCACCTGTTCGATCCCTTTGGCTTGTTCGCTGGTGGCCATCGAGATATCCACCATGAATTCATTCACTTTTTTGATTTGATCCGTCAATTGCGCCATGTCCTGAATAGACAGGCCGGCGACTTTCTCCCCCTGTGCGATCTCCGACGCGGTTTTTTCAATCAATTCCTTGATTTCACGGGCAGACCCCGCGCTGCGCTGCGCCAGGTTACGCACTTCGGACGCCACCACGGCGAAACCTTTGCCCGCCTCGCCGGCGCGGGCGGCTTCCACCGCCGCGTTCAGCGCCAGAATGTTGGTCTGGAAGGCGATGCTGTCCATGATACTGATGATGTCGTTGATCTTGTTGGAACTGTCGGCGATGTGGCGAATACGGTCGGTCAACTGGCCGAAGTTGCTGGCATTCTTTTCTGCCAGCTCCGCCACCGAGGCCGTTAACGTCATGGCCCGGCCGGTATTGGCGGTGTTTTCCTGTACCGAAACGGTGATCTGCTCCATGCTGGCGGCGGTTTGCTCTACCGATGCCGCCTGTGCTTCGGTGCGGGCGGCGAAATCCTTGTTGGCGGCGGAAATCTGTTCAGCGCCGGCAGCCACCGAGCTGGAGGAATCCCTGACATTCAGCACGATGTTGCGAAACGCCTGCTGCATGTCTTTCAGCGACACCATCAGCCTGCCCATCTCGGTATTGTGTTGCGGCGGAATATCCAGCGTCAGTACACCCTGTTCCATCATGCCGAAATAGGTTCTGACTTTTTGCATTGGGCCTATCACCACGGTACGGATAAATTTCAGCGTGAACAGGCTTAACAGTACGACGATCGTCAGTGCGGTGATGAGGATCTTCACCGTGTGACGGTAGAAGGCCTCGGCATGGTTGATCTCTTCAGTGCCGACATTTTTGGCAACGTTCACGAACTGATTGAGCTTCAGGCGAAAGGTTGCCCCTTTTTCCAGTGCATCCGGCATTAGCCGGTTGTAAAACTGATCGATGTTACGGTCGCGCAGCGTGGCCTGCATCGGCGCGATGGCGTTGTTCATATAGTCATTGAACGTGGCGTCAATCTCGTCACGGAGCGCTTGCCCCTCGGGAGTGACTGCTTTGATGTGGCGCAGTTCCGCCATGGTGGTGTTGGCGGAAGCGATGTAACCATTCAGCCGTTCCAAGCCCGCCTGGATGGTGGCGTTATCCTTTTTATCTTCGATGGCCAGCGCCACGTTGATGCCAGCCAGCCGGGCATTCAACATTTCCGAATAGGCCGAATACAACGGAATGACTTGCCGGCCTTCAATGTCATTCACTTTGATGATGGAAACATTGCTTTGCGCAGATGAATACAGGCTAAAGGTACAAATAGACAGTAATAGCACTACGAATACGCCAATGACGCTATAAAGCCCGTTTTTTATTTTAATTTTCTCTAACATCCTTATTCTCCTTTGGATGGTTGCATTGTCCCTGCCTGCCGTTATGGTTCCTTCCATCCGATGAGTGCGGTGGATCTTGTTCGGCAAAGCAAAAAATCACTTAAACGATGAATTTCGGTCAGACGTGGCATTTTACGCCCGATGGAGGCACAGCCTAATGTTTTTGCCGACGGTGATTGTTGATATAGGTTAACAATAACGCAGAGCCAACCGGCCGAATCGTGCTCACGCTGTGACGAATGCTGCGCGATGTCTCTCCTGTCATTGTCGGGTTTGTCGTAAAGCTGACATATCTATTTCCTTAAAAATCAATCAATAACTGGTGGCCCGCGATTTGCATTTCTCTATACAGGTCAACTGACTGGATGGGGATGACATGAAGGGGAATGAGATTCTGGCGCTGCTCGACGAGCCTGCCTGCGAGCATAACCATAAGCAGAAATCAGGATGTAGCGCACCCAAACCCGGCGCCACCGCCGGCGGCTGCGCCTTTGACGGCGCGCAGATCACACTGTTGCCGTTAGCGGATGTGGCGCATCTGGTGCACGGGCCGATTGGTTGCACCGGCAGCTCCTGGGATAACCGTGGTAGCCAGAGTTCGGGGCCGACCCTCAATCGGTTGGGTTTCACCACCGATCTGAACGAACAAGATGTGATCATGGGGCGCGGTGAACGACGGCTGTTCCATGCGGTGCGGCATATCGTCAGCCGTTACCATCCGGCGGCGGTGTTTATCTACAACACCTGCGTGCCGGCGATGGAGGGCGATGATATCGATGCCGTCTGCCGGGCGGCGTCGGTTGCGGCCGGCGTGCCGGTGATCGCGGTGGACGCGGCAGGGTTCTACGGCAGCAAGAACCTGGGCAACCGGCTGGCGGGTGAGGTGATGGTCAGGCAGGTGATCGGCAGCCGCGAACCGGCGCCCTGGCCGGACGATACGCCGTTTGCGCCGACGCATCGCCACGATATCGGTCTGATCGGGGAGTTCAACATCGCGGGCGAGTTCTGGCACGTTCAGCCGTTGCTGGATGAGCTGGGGATCCGGGTGTTGGGCAGCTTGTCCGGCGACGGCCGCTTTGCTGAAATCCAGACCATGCACCGGGCGCAAGCCAATATGCTGGTGTGCTCCCGGGCGCTGATCAACGTCGCTCGTGCGCTGGAACAGCGTTACGGCACGCCCTGGTTTGAAGGCAGCTTCTATGGTGTGCGCGCCATGTCGGAGGCGCTGCGCCAACTGGCGGCGCTGCTCGACGACGATGACTTGTTGCAACGTACCGAACAGGTGATTGCCCGCGAGGAAGCCGCCGCCGAACGGGCGCTGGCGCCGTATCGCGAACGGCTGCGCGGCCGCAAGGCGCTGTTGTATACCGGCGGCGTGAAATCTTGGTCGGTGGTTTCCGCGCTACAGGATTTGGGCATGACGGTGGTGGCGACCGGCACCCGTAAATCCACCGGAGAAGATAAACAGCGCATCCGCGAACTGATGGGAGACGACGCCATCATGCTGGATGAGGGCAATGCCCGCACGCTGTTGGATGTGGCCTATCGTTACGGCGCGGACATGATGATCGCCGGCGGTCGCAACATGTATACCGCCTACAAGGCGCGGTTGCCGTTTCTGGATATTAATCAGGAGCGGGAACACGCCTTTGCCGGTTATCGCGGCATCGTCACCCTGGCGCAGCAGATTTGCTTAACGTTGGAAAGCCCGATTTGGGCGCAAACCCATCAACGCGCTCCGTGGCAGTAAGGTAAGGAGAGAGGCTATGGCTCAGGTTATTCGCAGTAAAAAACCGCTGGCGACCAGCCCCATCAAGAGCGGCCAGCCGCTGGGGGCGATTCTGGCCAGCCAAGGGATTGAGCAGAGCATTCCGTTGGTGCACGGTGCGCAAGGGTGCAGCGCGTTCGCCAAGGTATTTTTCATTCAGCATTTCCATGATCCGATCCCGCTGCAATCCACCGCGATGGATCCGACCACCACGGTGATGGGATCAGACGACAATATTTTCACCGCGCTCGCCACGCTGTGCCAGCGCAATGCGCCGAAAGCCATTGTGTTGATGAGCACCGGCTTGTCGGAAGCACAGGGCAGCGACCTGTCGCGGGCGGTGAGGCAGTTTCGCGAGGATTATCCGCGCTTCCGAACGGTGGCGATCCTGACGGTGAACACGCCGGATTTTTATGGATCGCTGGAAAATGGTTTCAGCGCGGTGGTGGAAAGCGTGATCCAGCAGTGGGTGCCGGAGAAACCGCCGGCCGGGATGCGTAACCGACGGGTTAACCTGCTGCTCAGCCATTTGCTGAACCCCGGTGATGTGGAGCTGATCCGCAGCTATGTGGAAGCCTTCGGGCTACAGCCGGTGATCCTGCCGGATCTGTCGCAGTCGCTGGACGGCCATCTGGCCAGCGGCGATTTTCATCCTGTGACTCAAGGCGGTAGCGCGTTGCGCAGCATCGAGCAGATGGGGCAAAGCCTCAGCACCATTTGCATCGGCGCCTCTTTCAGCCGCGCCGCTAGCCTGATGGCGATGCGCAGTCGCGGGCTGGCGCTCAATCTGCCGCATCTGATGACGCTGGAGATGGTCGACCGCTTGATCCACCATTTACAGCAACTGGCCGGGCGCGATGTGCCCGCGTGGATCGAGCGCCAGCGCGGCCAATTGCAGGACGCGATGATCGACTGCCACATGTGGGTGCAGGGTGCGCGCTTGGCGCTGGCGGCAGAGGGCGATCTGCTGGTTGCCTGGTGTGATTTCGCGCTTAGCCAGGGCTTGCTGCCCGGCCCGGTGGTGGCGCCGGTGAGCCAGCCGGGGTTGTTGACCCTGCCGGTGGATGAGGTCTTGATCGGCGATCTGGAGGATATGCAGGATCGGTTGTGCGTGACGCCCGCCGATCTGCTGGTCTCCAATTCCCATGCGGCGGATCTGGCCGAGCAGTTCGGCATTCCATTGATTCGCGCCGGATTTCCCATCTTCGATCGGCTGGGGGAGTTCCGGCGCCCTCGTCAGGGGTATGCCGGCATACGGGATACCTTGTTTGAACTGGCGAACCTGATGCAAGAGCGCCATCACCACATGGCGGCGTACCGTTCGCCGCTGCGCCAGCATTTTGCGCCGCAGCCCGCGCCGGAGGTGAACGATGCCGCATGTTAATCGCCATCTCAGCACCATCAGTTCGGCGGTATGGTCGATGAAGGTCGCGTTTGCCAGCTCGGACTATCACCATGTAGACCAGCATTTCGGCGCCACGCCGCGGCTGGTGATCTATGGCGTCAAACAACATGAAGTCACGCTGCTGCATGTGGTGGATTTCAACGTGCAGTACGGCCATCAAGAGGACAAACTCGCCTGTCGTATCGACGCGCTGGAGGATTGCGTCACTCTTTACTGCGTGGCGATTGGCGACACGGTATTCCGTCAGCTCTTGCAAGTGGGGGTGCGGGCGGTGCGCGTACCGGTAGATACGCCGATCGCCCTGTTGTTGCAGCAGATCCAGCAATTCTGGGCCGACACTGAGCAACGGGTCGTGCGCCGCCAGCGTGATCCGGATCGCTTCGCTCGCTTGATCGCCGAACGGGAGTGGAGCGAGGGGGATGACAGGTTGTAAAGACGATGAATATTGCGAGACGGCCGGGGCTGCCGGCCCTTTACAGAGGCAGTCCTATCCGACCTGATTGCTATGCCTTATGAGGGTATCTCTCTCAAAAACACCGTGAAATTCTGCACAAGCCTTGCGCCGTTGGCGCGATACACTATCCTTTTAAACCATGCATCCCTCTATTTTTTATTCGCGTATTGGGCCTTTTACTTTTGCGGCCAATGCGTGGGGGGACGAAGCGTGGATCTGTACCCAGCAGTCTTCGTATTGCACAACGGCGATGGCCAGGACGGGGTTTTTCCTGGTCAGTAACCTCAATAAAGTGAACAGGCTAGCGCGCCGAAGCACCTTTCTTTACTAATTGCATTTCAAGGCATTGTGTTTATGAAAGATGAGATTCTGCACTCCATTGAATGGAATATGACGAAGATTAACGGTTTCCTGGAAAAGATTGTGACGGCACCGCCGCCGGTTGAGCTGAGACGATTAAAGTTCTATCACGGCGTCTATATTGAATCGTTATTTTCCTTAATCGATTACATGGATGAAATGGACGAGAGTATTAGCCGGGAAATAAAATACATCATGCGTAATTTAGGGGATGACAGTTTGTATTATTTTCGGGAACTGCATTACGCCATTGCTCATCGTGGGTTTGATATCAGCACCCATAGCAATATCGTCGAGAATAATGTCAGGCTCATGACGCCTGAATGCGTGTTGAATCGCGATGGGCTTCCTTGCCCACCACCCAAAGAGAGTATCTTGCTGAAATCACTTTTGATTTTTGATATGGCCGTGCGCATTTCCGTATTGCTGAAACTCAGCCAACTGGGTTTCCGTTATGAAAAAGCCCGGGAAGAGGATGAGTATTTTGAAAGTTTTCTGGCGAATATGAATAGTGCCGCGGTTCCCGGATTCGTGAAAGGATTTATCTTTGACCACCGGCGTGAAGTCAGGGAAAAGATTGATTCAAGAGAACTGGAAAGCTCATTAATTATCAGGGTTAAAGAACGGCTATTTCCTGAATCGATGTTGAATATAGTAAAAATATTATATTAAGTCGCCCGGATTTATATTGATTCCGATTGGTAATGATTTTTTCATCAGGGAAAAGAGGTTGGTTCCAATAGCGGGCAGGATTCGCCGGTGTATCCACACCAAACCGGGGCCGTCTTGGCACGGCGTCGGGCCTTCACCATGCCGCAAACACCCATCCGACAAATGTCACCTCTCTGACAAATCCGACATAAACCGCGACATTCGTCGCCATTTTTTCCCCATGGTTGTGGGCTATCCCCTTGAATTAACGCTATTTGTGTGACTGGCATCACATTTGCTCTGTCATGTTTACCCAGTTCATGAAATGCGCGCGGCGCAGTGCGGCACGTCGGTTCAGGCCATTTCAGCCAGTATCGGGACGCCTGCCGGTCAGGATGGCTCGTGTGCCGGCGCTTTTGCCCAGACCGTAGGGAGCAGACGACGATGTGGAATTATTCCGAGAAAGTGAAAGACCATTTTTTTAATCCCCGCAATGCCAAAGTGGTGGAGGAGGCGAACGCGGTGGGCGATGTGGGTTCGCTGAGCTGCGGCGACGCTCTGCGGTTGATGTTGCGCGTCGATCCGACGACGGAAACGATTCTGGATGCAGGTTTTCAGACCTTCGGCTGCGGCAGCGCCATTGCCTCTTCCTCGGCACTGACGGAACTGATCATCGGCCGCACATTGCGTGAGGCCGGACAGGTGACTAACCAACAGATTGCCGACTATCTCGACGGCCTGCCGCCGGAAAAAATGCACTGTTCGGTGATGGGACAAGAGGCGCTGCGGGCGGCGATTGCCCACTACCGCGGCGAATCGCTGGAGGACGATCACGAGGAAGGCGCGCTGATCTGCAAATGTTTCGCGGTGGACGAAGGCCAGATTCGTCGTGCGGTGCTGACCAACGGGCTCACTACGTTGCAGGACGTGATTCACTACACCAAGGCGGGCGGCGGTTGTACCGCCTGCCATGAAAAGATCGAACTGGCGCTGGCGGCGATCCTCAGCGAACAGGCGTCGCAGCCCGATGTTGTCGCGACCACGATCGCCGTGCGGGATCCGCAATGGCAACTGGTGGCGGAAACGGTAGCGGAACTGCGCCCGCATATTCAGGCTGACGGCGGTGATATGTCGTTGCTCAATGTCAGCGGCCATCAGGTGACGGTCAGCCTGTCGGGCAGTTGCAGCGGCTGCATGATGACCGATATGACGCTGGCCTGGCTACAGCAGAAACTGGTGGAACGCACTGGGCGTTATATGGAAGTAGTGGCGGCGTAAGCTGTTGTTGTAAATCAAGATTTCAACGAGGCACTGCACATGAAAAACGTTTATCTGGACAATAACGCCACCACGCGCCTTGATCCGATGGTGCTGGAGGCGATGCTCCCTTTCCTGACCGATTTTTACGGCAACCCGTCGTCAATCCATGATTTCGGTACGCCGTGTCGCGGTGCATTGGAGCGGGCGCGGCAACAGGTGGCGAGCCTGCTTGGCGCCCGCTACGACAGCGAGATCATTTTCACCTCCTGCGCCACGGAGGCGACTTCTACCGCCATCCATTCGGCGGCGGAGCTGATGCCGGAACGGCGCGAAATCATCACCACCGCTGTCGAGCACCCGGCCACGCTGGCGGTGTGCGAACATCTGGAACGCCAGGGATACCTTATCCATCGTCTGAGGGTCTCGCCGGAAGGCGAGCTGGATCTGGCGCAGTACCGTCAACTGCTGAGTGACCGCGTAGCGCTGGTCAGCGTGATGTGGGCCAATAACGAAACCGGGGTGCAGTTCCCGGTACGGGAGATGGCGGCGCTGGCGCATGAATATGGCGCGCTGTTCCACTGCGATGCGGTACAGGCGGTGGGCAAGATCCCGATGGTGCTGTCTGCCACCGAGATCGACATGCTCTCCTGCTCGGCGCACAAGATCCACGGCCCGAAAGGGGTCGGGTGTCTGTATCTGCGGCGCGGTACGCGCTTTCGGCCGTTGCTGCGCGGCGGCCATCAGGAACGCGGGCGCCGCGCCGGCACCGAGAATATCGCCGGGATCGTCGGTATGGGCAGCGCCTGTGAGTTGGCGGAGGTGCATCTGCCGATGATGACGGCATCGGTGGAAACGCTGCGCGATAAGTTACAGGCCGGGCTGGAGCAGGCTATTCCCAGCGTGATGGTGATGGGGGGAAACCAGCCGCGCACGCCGAACACCCTCAACATGGCGTTCGAATTTATCGAAGGCGAGGCCATTCTGCTGTTGCTGAATCATGCCGGCATCGCCGCCTCCAGCGGCAGCGCCTGCACATCGGGCTCGCTGGAGCCGTCCCATGTGATGCGGGCGATGAACATTCCCTACACCGCAGCGCACGGCAGTATCCGTTTCTCGTTGTCCCGTTATACCCGTGAGAAGGAAATCGACTATGTGATCGCGCAGTTGCCGCCGATCATCGCACGCTTGCGTACTTTGTCGCCCTACTGGCAGCAGGGGAAACCGCTGGCGGCGTCCGGCGCGGATTTCACCCCGACTTATGGCTGACGGAGGCTGGCGATGGTGGACGTAATCATCAATGACACCACCCTGCGCGACGGCGAGCAGAGCCCTGGGGTGGCGTTTCGCGCCAGCGAGAAACTGGCGATTGCCGAAGCGCTGGCCGAAGCGGGCGTCCCGGCGCTGGAGATAGGCACGCCGGCGATGGGCGGTGAAGAACGGGCGCGCATTGCGGTGGTGCGGCGTCGTCTGCCGGCCACGGTGATGATGACCTGGTGCCGCATGAACGAACTGGAGATTCGCCAAAGCGCCGATCTGGGCATGGACTGGGTGGATATCTCCATCCCGGCCTCCGATCGGCTGCGGCAGCAGAAACTGCATCAGCCGCTGGCGGCGCTGTTGCCGAGGCTATCGGCGCTGATCATGCTGGCACGTGAGCTTGGTATGCGGGTGTGTATCGGGTGCGAGGATGCCTCCCGCGCGCAGGACGATACCCTGCGGCAACTGGCGGAAGCCGCTGGTGCGGCGGGGGCGGAGCGGCTGCGTTTTGCCGATACCATCGGCCTGCTCGACCCTTTCGCCACTTTCGAACGCATCAGCACGTTGCGCCAGTATTGGTCGGGCGAGATTGAGATGCACGCCCATAACGATTTGGGGCTGGCGACCGCCAACACACTGGCGGCAGTGCACGCCGGCGCAACGCACGTCAACACCACGGTGCTCGGCCTGGGAGAGCGGGCGGGTAATGCCGCGCTGGAAACCGTGGCGCTGGCGCTGCAACGTTGTTTGGGCAAGGCGTGCGGCATCCGCTTCGAGCGGCTGCCCGACCTGTGCCGCCAGGTGGCGCAGGCGGCGCAGCGTACTATCGATATACAGCAGCCGCTGGTGGGGGAGCAGGTGTTTACCCACGAATCCGGCGTGCATGTGGCGGCGCTGTTGCAAGACCGCAGCAGCTATCAGGGCATCGATCCGGCGCTGATGGGGCGGGATTTCCGGTTGGTGCTGGGCAAACATTCGGGGCGGCAGGCGGTGGGGGGGATTTTCGCCCAGTTGGGTTATCTGCTGGACGCGCCGCAGACCGATATGTTGCTGATGGCGGTACGGCGGTTTGCGGAGCATTGGAAACGCAACCCGCGCGACTACGAGCTGGTGGCGATTTACCAGGATTTGTACGGCAGCGATACGCTGCGCTGTCAGGGGGGATAATGTTATGGAGTGGTTCTATCGCCTGCCCGGCGTGAGCAGTCTGGATTCCGCCGAAGCGTTTTTCACCTTTTTTTCCGTCCCTTACGATCCGGCGACACTCAGCGCCCGCTGCTTGCCGGTGTTGAGCGAGTTCCACCGTCGCTTGCGTACTGCGGTGCCGCTGCGTAATAGCCTGGAGTGCGATACCAACGCCGATTGGCAACTGGCGCGGCGCCTGCTGGCGGAAAGCTATCGCAGCCTGACGGCGGAGGCGGCGTCATGAGGCCGCGTTTCACCTTCGGCGCTGAGGTACGGGTGGTGCGGACGATCCGCAACGACGGCACCATGGCCGGTATGCGGCGCGGCGATCTGCTGGTGCGGCGCGGCAGCGTCGGTTATGTGCGGGAGTGGGGCGTCTTTTTGCAGGATCAGGTGATCTATCAGGTGCATTTTCTGGACACCGACCGCACCGTGGGCTGCCGCGAGCAGGAGTTGATCGCCGCTGACGCCCCCTGGTCGGCGGGCGATTTTCAGTATGGCGACTGGATTTACAGCGCTCACGCGCTGTCGATTGCGGGCGAAGTGGTGGTCGACGCCGGGCAAAGTGGTCAGATCCAGGCCACCGGGCAAGGGCCGCAGGGGGATTGCTACACGGTGATGTTCGGCGAGCGCTGGTTTCAGGTGCCGGCCTCGGCGCTGGCCTTGGCGGAGGATGTGTGATGGAGTCGTCCGCCTGGCGGCGTTTCAGCCGTCTTCGTCTGGCGCAGGCGCGCTTTCACTGTCTGCCGGACGCTTTGCCGCCGCAGCATCAGGACGACTTTCAGCGTCAGCTGGCGCGGCAGTGTCGGCTGGAGCAGGCGGTGGTCGAGGCGGCGCGATGCCAGCCGCTGGCAGTGACCGACGATATGTTGCAATTGATTGAGCAGCAACTGGCGGAGCCGCTGGCGCAGGCCGATTTTGCGCCTGAGGAGCGGCAGGCGGTGATTCGCCATCACGCCCTGATGGAACTGCAACTGACCTGGGTGGCGGCCCAGGCGGCCGCGCCTACCGGGCAGGACGTGGTGCTGTGGTACCGGCAGCATGCCGATCGTTTCCTGCGGCCGGAACAGCGGCTGACCCATCATCTGCTGCTGACGGCTGAGGATGAGCGGACGGCGACGCTGGTGCGGGCGCAGATACGGGGTTTCCATCGTACATTGTGCCGCGAACCGGCGCAGTTTGAGCGGTTGGCACGCCGCTATTCGCATTGCCCCAGCGCGCTGGAAGGCGGGCTGTTGGGCTGGGTGAGCCGTGGTCTGCTGTTCAGCGAGCTGGAGCAAAGCTTGTTTATGCTGCGGGAAGGGCAGGTGAGCGAGCCTGTCGAAACGGAAATCGGCTGGCATCTGTTGTGGTGCGAGACGATCCGCCCGGAAGCGCCGTTGCCGGAAAGCGAAGCCCTGCCGAAAGCCAGCGATTATCTGTTGCGCCAGCGTCAACGGCAGCAGCAACGTCAGTGGCTGGCGACGCTACTGGCGGACGAAAGCCCGGTCAGCGGCGAGACGTCAGTACCGGAATAAGCGTGTGCTGCGTCCCGTCCCGGTTGCGGAAACCTGCGGCGGTGGGCAAAAAACGGCGGGGATCGGCCGTGCAACACGTCGCACCGCGCGGTGGGAACCGCCTCAGGCCAGCGTCACCTGCATCACCATGTATTCGATGTCGGCTTTTAGCGTGACCGGGCCGGCGGCGACAAAACCGAAACGGGCATAGAACGGGCTGGCGCTCAGCCGGGCGTTGAGCGTTACGCGGCGGATCCCCCGTTCTCTCATGCTTTCCAGTGCATGTGCCATCAGCAGGCTGCCGTAGCCCTGCCGCTGGTCATCATGGTCGGTGGCGAATTTTCTGATCTGGCAGACGCCATCACTCACATCAAACACCGAGAGGCAACTGATCAGCGCGTCATCCCGATAGACGCCGTAGTGCTGCGCCTGCTCGTCGCCTTCGACCCGCGAGTAAGCGGGTTCATATTGCGGCCAGAGTACCTTGTGGCGCAGCCACAGGCAGTCGTCGAGAGTGATAGTGCGGATTGCGGTCGTCATGGGAGTCTCCGTACAAAGGGGAATGCTATCGGTGCCATGACTATGACCAAAAAACGGCGGGCGGGAAAGATGTGCGCAACCCCGTCCCCAGCCAGTCCGGGGACGAGGCAGCGGTTTACACAATGGCTGGTTTGATCTGCGCCAGCCAGTTTTCCACCCGTTCTTCCGTCAGATCGAACTGATTGTCCTGATCCAGCACCAGACCGACGAACTGGTCATCCACCAGTGCGGCGGAGGTATTGAACTCATAACCGCTGTTGGGCCAGGCGCCGATGACCTTGGCGCCGCAGTCGGTGACTACGTCGTATAGGGGCTTCAGACCGCTGGCGAAATTATCCGGGTAGCCTCTCTGGTCTCCCAGCCCGAACAGCGCCACGGTTTTGTCGCCGAGATCGGCGCTGGCCAGCGTATCCATGAACTCCTGCCAGGATTCGCTCTCGCAACCGGCTTCGAACCCCGGCAACTGACCGTCGCCCAGCGTAGGGGTACCCAGCAATAACACCGGATAGGACAAAAAAGCATCCAGCGTCGTGCGATTGATGTTGACCGGCGCGTCCGCCATGTCTCCCAGTTTTTGATGGATCATTTTGGCGATCTTGCGGGTCTTGCCCGTATCGGTGCCAAAGAAAATACCAATGTTCGCCATAACACACTCCTGACAACCCATAAAAAAGGACATCGCCGCCTCATGAGAGAAGGCGCCTGACGGAATTATTGCGAATGCCATGCCAGTTTTTTTGTTGATTCTTTGCACAGTCATGGCGCGGAATTGCACTATTGCTGTGCTTTTTTTGTGCGTGCACCACGCGAGAAATGCCTCGCGATCGCCTGTTTGACAGGGGTGGAGACGATTTTGGCGCTAAAACAGGGATCAGGATCAATGTTTAATTGGGTTAAACAATAAAGGGTGTAGTGTTTGCATGGTTATTTCCCACCGGCGGATGGCCGGAATGGCTGTCGGCGGCGTGGCACAAATTGTCGCGAATCCGACAGAACAGTCGCTGTTTTGTGGGGAGCCACCTGAATGACCATGAATCTGATGACGGAGTCGTTTCCGCTGGGAGAGATTGCCAGCCACTTATCGCGTCAGCATCCGTCGCTGTTTTCCACCGTGGTGGAGCAGTCTTCCGTGGCGATCTCGCTGACCGATCCCCAGGCGCGCATCGTTTATACCAATCCGGCGTTCTGCCGCCTGACCGGGTATAACCTGCCGCAGCTGCTGGGGCAGAATCACCGTATCCTCGCCAGCCAGCAGACGCCGGTCGAGGTCTATCAGGATATGTGGCAGATGCTGCTGTCGGGGCGCGCTTGGCGCGGGCAGCTGATCAATCGCCGTCGCGACGGCAGCCTTTATCTGGCGGAGATCGACATTACGCCGATCGTCAATTCCCACGGCGAGCTGGAGCACTATCTGGCGATGCACAAGGACATCAGTGCCAGCTATGCGCTGGAGCAGCGGTTACGTAATCACATGACGCTGATCACCGCGGTGCTCAACAACATTCCGGCGGCGGTGGTGGTGGTGGACGGCAAGGACCAGGTGATCATGGATAACCTGGCCTACAAAACCCTGTGCGCGGACTGCGGCGGCAAGGAACTGCTGGCGGTGCTGGATTACCCGAATAATAAGGCGCAGTTGCGGGATGGCCTTCCGATGCCGGTGATGATGCGCGGCGTGGTGCGCTGGTTAACGCTGGGGTACTGGGCGCTGCCCGGCGTCAGCGAAGAGGCCAGCCGCTATTTCACCGACGCCGCGCTGCCGCGCACGTTGATCGTCATTACCGATTGCACGGAGCTACAGCAACAACAGCAGCAGGGGCGGCTAGACCGCCTCAAGCAGCAGATGACCAACGGTAAACTGCTGGCGGCGATCCGCGAATCGCTGGATGCGGCGCTGATCCAGCTTAACTGCCCGCTCAATATGCTGGCGGCGGCGCGGCGGCTGAACGGCGAGGATCGCAGCAACGTGGCGCTGGAGTCCGCCTGGCGGGAAGGCGAGGAGGCGGTGGCGCGTCTACAGGCGTGCCGGCCGTCGCTGGAGTTCGAAGTCGCCGGGTATTGGCCGATGCAGGCGCTGTTGGACGATCTGGCGGCGTTGTACCACACCCGCCTGACGACGAACGACCGTCTGTGTTGCGAACTGGCCGAGCCGGAGCTGATGGGCTTCGGGCAGCGCACGCAGGTGCTGGCCTGTCTGAGTTTGTGGCTGGATCGCACGCTGTCGCTGGCGGCGGAGATTCAGCCTTTTCATCTGGATATTCAGCTTTACGTCCGGGAAGAGAACGACTGGCTGATGCTCTATCTGGAAGATAACGTTCCCCTGGCGCAGGTGCGTTACGTTGCGCCTCCTTCGGCGCTTCACACGCCGGGCAAGGGGATGGAGCTGCGTCTGATTCAGACGCTGGTCGCCCATCATCAGGGGGCGATCGATTTGACCTCCCGCCCAGGCGGCGGTACCTGTCTGACCCTGCGTTTCCCTCTCTTTTTATCACTGACAGGAGGCTCAAAATGACCCATTTACCCGAGGCGGGCAAAGTCGTATGGCGTTTTGATTTGTCTCAGCAATTTACCGCCGTGCAGCGTATCAGCGCGGCCCTGGGCCGCTCGACGGAGGTGCGTCAGGCGTTGCAGGCGGTATTGCGGGCCTTGCATGACGACGCCTTTATGCAGCACGGCATGATTTGCCTGTACGACAAACAGCGCGGGGCGCTGACCGTGGAGGCGCTGCATACGGAAGACGAACAGACGACCGCCAGCGGCAGCCAGATTCGTTATCGCCCGGGAGAAGGGCTGGTGGGTACGGTGATGGCGCAGTGCCAGCCGCTGGTGTTGCCGCGGGTGGCGGATGATCAGCGTTTTCTCGATCGTCTTGGCCTGTATGATTACAACCTGCCGTTTATTGCGGTGCCATTGATGGGGCTCGATCCCCATCCTATCGGCGTATTGGCGGCACAGCCGATGGCGCGCTACGAAGAGCGCCTGCCGTCGTGCACCCGTTTTCTGGAAACCGTCGCCAATCTGGTGGCGCAAACGGTACGGCTGATGCAGCCGAGCAGGCGCGAGGCGGATACGTCGGTACCGGCGGCGCGCCCTGTCGCCTGCAAAATGCCGCGGCCGTTCGGCTTCGAAAATATGGTGGGTAAGAGCCCGGCGATGCGCCAGACCATGGAGATTATCCGCCAGGTCTCGCGCTGGGATACCACCGTGCTGGTGCGTGGAGAAAGCGGTACCGGTAAGGAACTGGTGGCCAACGCTATTCATTACAACTCACCGCGCACCGACGCGCCGTTTGTGAAATTCAATTGTGCCGCCCTGCCGGATAACCTGCTGGAAAGCGAACTGTTCGGGCATGAGAAGGGCGCGTTCACCGGTGCGGTGCGCCAGCGTAAAGGGCGTTTCGAACTGGCGGACGGCGGCACGCTGTTTCTGGATGAGATCGGCGAAAGCAGCGCATCGTTTCAGGCTAAATTGTTGAGGATTTTGCAGGAAGGCGAGATGGAACGGGTGGGCGGCGACGAAACCATACGAGTGGATGTGCGCATTGTGGCCGCCACCAACCGTAATCTGGAAGAGGAAGTGCGGGCCGGTAATTTCCGGGAAGACCTGTATTACCGTCTGAACGTGATGCCGGTATCGCTACCGCCGTTGCGGGAGCGTCAGGAGGATATCGCCGAACTGGCGCAGTTTCTGGTGCGGAAGATTGCCCTGCATCAGGGGCGGCAGCTACGCATCAGCGACGGTGCCATCCGTATGCTGATGAGTTACAACTGGCCGGGCAATGTGCGGGAGCTGGAGAACTGCCTGGAGCGTTCGGCGGTGATGTCGGAAAGTGGGTTGATCGATCGCGACGTTATTCTGTTCAACCACCATGAAACGACGCCGAAGATCAGCAAAAGTGTTGCGCCGACGCCGTCTCAGGAAGAGGGTTGGCTCGATCAAAATCTGGATGAGCGCCAGCGGCTGATCGCCGCGCTGGAGAAAACCGGCTGGGTGCAGGCCAAAGCGGCCCGCTTGCTGGGGATGACACCGCGCCAGGTGGCCTATCGCATCCAGATTATGGACATTAATATGCACCGACTGTAGACAGACAAAGGCGGCGAGCGCCGCCTTTGTCGAGCTTACGACCCACGCGCCGTGAGCACCGTTGCAGCAATAAATGCGAGCAGTGTGACGGCCAGGATTGTGATATATGACACATTGTCGCGCCAATGCCGCAATGCTGACAAAAACCCCAACGGTATTTATTCCTATCCTTATGTTTTTTATCAATTAAATTTTATCGTCCAACGGTATGGGGTTTGCACCTGATGAATTATGACTCCGTAACCGTAGGCGATAATCATGACATCCTGCTCTTCCGCCGGAGGCGCTGCGCGCTGCCGGGCCACCCATACCGAACAGTTCACGTCGCTACAAGCCAGCAAAGTGGCGCATCACCCGTGCTATTCCGCCAGCGGTCATCATCATTATGCCCGTATGCATCTGGCGGTGGCGCCGGCCTGCAACCTGCAATGTAACTACTGCAACCGTAAATATGACTGTAGCAACGAGTCGCGCCCCGGCGTGGTGTCGGAGCTGTTGACGCCGGAACAGGCGGCGGCCAAAGCCCGTCAGGTGGCGGCGGCGATCCCGCAGTTGTCGGTGGTGGGCATCGCCGGCCCCGGCGATCCGCTGGCGAACATGGGACGCACGTTTAACACACTGGAACTGCTGCGTAACCAATTGCCGGATCTGAAATTATGTTTGTCTACTAACGGTCTGATGCTGCCGGACGCAGTGGATCGGTTGCTGGATGTCGGCGTGGATCACGTTACGGTGACGCTCAATACGCTTGATCCCGATGAAGCGGCGCGGATCTATGCCTGGCTGTGGCTGGACGGTGAACGCTACACCGGTCGCGAGGCGGGAGAGATGCTGCTGGCGCGTCAGCAGGAAGGGATCCGGCGCCTGACGGAGAAGGGGGTGTTGGTGAAGATCAACTCCGTGTTGATCCCTGGCATTAACGATCGTTCACTGCTGCAGGTGAGCGAGAAAGCGCGGGAGTGGGGCGCATTTTTGCACAACATCATGCCGCTGATCGCCCGGCCGGAACATGGCACGGTGTTTGGCCTGAACGGGCAGCCTGAGCCGGATGCGGATTTTCTGGCGGAGGTGCGCGGCCGTTGCGCGGTGGCGATGCCGCAGATGTCCCACTGCCAGCAGTGCCGGGCGGATGCCATCGGCATGCTGGGCGAAGATCGCAGCCAGCAGTTCCCGCTGTCGGCGTTGCCCGCACAGCCCCAGCCTTATCTGCCGTTGTTGCATCAACGCGCCCGGCTGCACGCCAGCATCGCCTCGCGCGGCGAATCCGACGAGCCGCAAGCCTGTCTGGTGGCGGTGGCGTCATCGCGCGGCGATGTCATTGACTGTCACTTCGGCCATGTCGAACGCTTTCAGATCTACAGCCTGTCGGCGGCGGGGGTGGTGCTGGTGAATGAACGTTTTGCGCCGAAATACTGCCACGGCAGCGATGATTGCGCGCCCGCCGACGGCGACGATCGTATGGCGGCGATGCTGGCATTGCTGTCGGATGTGAAAGCGGTGTTCTGCGCCCGTATCGGCTACGCGCCCTGGCAAAAGCTGGAACAGCATGGCATTCAACCCTGTGTCGAAGGCGCATGGCAAGGCGTGCACGATGTGCTGTCCCGCTGGTGGCAACAGCACCGGCAACAGATGGTGTCCGACGACCGGGAAAAAGGAGTGGCCTGATGGGAGAAACAGAGCGGTGGCTGCGGCGCCTGCTAACGTTGCATGATGCCGGCGCGGCCTGCTTTCCGCGGCAGATGGGACTGGCGACGTCGGACTGGCGGGATTTGCTGTGGCGGCTCGACTGGCCACCGCCGCTGGCCGACGCGGCGCGGGATCAGCGGCAAACACTGATGAGCGAATTGCAGGCAGGCAGGCAGGAAGAGCGGGAACAACTGGCGGGCTGGCTGCGCCAGCATATGGCGGCCGGCGCCGCGCCGATGCACCTGATCATCGCCAGCGCTTCGTTGGGGTTTAACCACCTGTGGCAGGATTTGGGGCTGGATTCCCGGGCGGAGCTGCGGGATCTGATGACCGACTGTTTTCCGGCGCTGGTGGCGATGAATAGCCAGAATATGCGCTGGAAAAAATTTTTCTATCGTCAGCGCTGCCTGCATAACGACGGTGAGTTGGTATGCCGTTCCCCCAGTTGTGACGATTGTTGCGAGTGGTCGCATTGCTTTGCCCCGGAGGTGTGACGGCGCTGTGCCCACACATGGCGGGTTATCAGGGCCGGAGCAATATTCCTGTTAGCGGCAATACTGGCGGAACAGACGCGCCAGTTGCGCACCCATCGGCGATAGCATGGTGCCTTTGCGTTGTATGAGATAGAACGATGCCTTGGGCAATTGCTGCTCCAGTTCTATCTCCACCAGATGTGAACCCAGTACGGACGCATTGAGCACATCGCGGGAGAGTGCGCAGAGAAAATCCGTTTTTATCACCAGGCTGATGCATGATGTCAGGGTTTCGCAGGTAACGCTGACCTGGGGGGCGTGCGGCATGGTCGCGAAGATATCGTACAGGTATTTGTAGTAACTGCTACGCGGGGTGGGCATGGTCCACTCACAGTCGATAAGTTCTTCCAGCGTGCGGGCATGGCGCATCGGATGATCGCGGCGCGCCACCACGCAATATTCCTTTTCCATCAGTTTTTCGTATAACAATTCGTTATCAAAGGATGAGCCGGTGTAGGTGTTAATGGTGAAATCCAATTCCCCTTGCCTCAACTCATGGATCATCGCCACCAGCTGGCCTTCGGTGATACGCAGTTTCACCTGGGGATATAGACGGTGGAAACGGGTGACGATCTCCGGCATCACGGTGTGGGCGATACTGGCGCCGATGCCAATGTTGACCCGGCCGCTGGCCTGCCCCAGCCGTTGTTGGATGTCTTCCTGGGCGACGCGCAATTCTTCCAGAATCAGGCTGGCGTGACGGAAATAGGCCTCGCCGCAATCGGTCAGTACAACCCCATGGCTGTGGCGTAGAAACAGCCGTGCACCCAGGCAGGCTTCCAGCTCCTTAATCGACTTGGTCAGCGCCGGTTGGGAGACATTCAGCGTGCGCGAAGCTGCACGGATGCTGCCGTGTCGCGCTACCGCCACAAAGGACTGTAACTGGTGCAGTTTGATGTTCGAAGCCACCTCTCCTCCTGATAACCATGAGTTATCAAACCAAAGTTCCTGGCATCTTATCTACCCTGGTGGGTTTGTGTACATTTTTTTAAATCATGACCTCCGCCGTGGGGCGGGATGTCGCTTTACGTCGCGGTTATCGCCTCTGTCGTCAACCGCGCAATCACGCCAGAGAGAGTCCTATGCATTCAGACGCCATTTATTCCGCACTGTCGCAACAGATTGAACCGCTTATTCCCGAACTCACCGCATTTCGCCGTGATTTACATAAATTCGCTGAATCCGGCTGGCTTGAGTTCCGCACCTCTACGTTGGTGGCGGAGCGGCTGCATCGCCTGGGGTATGACCTCAAGCTTGGGCGCGAGGTGATAGCGGCGGACGCCCGTATGGGGCTGCCGTCGGAAGCGGTATTGAAAGCGCAGGAACAGCGGGCGCTTGAGCAGGGCGCGCTGCCACAGTGGCTGCCCTATTTTTCCGGCGGTTTTACCGGCATCGTGGCGACGTTGGAAACCGGACGTCCGGGGCCGGTGTTGGGGTATCGCGTCGATATGGACGCGCTCGATCTCAACGAGCAGTTGGATAGCGAGCACCGCCCGTTCCGCGACGGCTTTGCGTCCTGCAATGCCGGCATGATGCACGCTTGCGGCCACGACGGCCATACCACTATCGGGTTGGGGTTGGCGGCAGTGCTGATGGCGATGCGCGAGCAGCTGTGCGGCACCATCAAGATTCTGTTCCAGCCGGCTGAAGAGGGCACTCGCGGCGGCAAATCCATGGCCGAAGCCGGGGTGGTCGACGACGTGGATTACTTTACCGCCATCCATATCGGCACCGGTATTCCGGCCGGCCAACTGGTGTGCGGCAACGATACGTTTATGGCGACCACCAAAATCGATGTCACCTATCGTGGGGTCGCCTCTCACGCAGGCGGGCGACCGGAAGAGGGGCGCAATGCGCTGCTGGCGGCGGCGCAGGCGACGCTGGGGTTACATGCGATCCCTCGCCATAGCGGCGGCAGCTCCCGCATTAACGTGGGTGTGTTGCAAGCGGGAACCGGGCGTAACGTGGTGCCGTCGAACGCCATGATGAAAGTGGAAACCCGCGGTTCGACTAATGACGTCAATGAGTTCATCTATCAGCAGGCGCTGCAGGTGATTAACGGCGCGGCGGCGATGCACGGGGTGTCGGTGGATATCAGGCTGATGGGCGCCGCCCAATCCAGCCAACCCAGCCCGGAATGGGTGGCGTTCATCCACCGCCAGGCGGAGCAGGTGCCGGAGCTGAACAGTATTATCGATCGCAAAGACGGCGCGGCCGGTTCCGAAGACGCGACCTATCTGATGGAGCGCGTCAAGGCGCACGGCGGCCTGGCGTCTTACGCGATTTTTGGTACCGATTTGAGCGCCGGGCACCACAACGAGAAGTTCGATTTCAACGAGAGCGTGATCCCGGTGGCGGTGAAAACGCTGGCGCTGCTGGCGCTCAATATAAAACAGTATGGAGCCTGAACATGACGCAGCCGATTGTCGATTTCGTCAATGACGCCGTGGATGGAGTTCAGCCGCTGCTGGCGGCGATTGCAGATGATATCTGGGATCATCCTGAGACCCGGTTTACTGAACACTATTCGGCGGAGCGGCTGGCGGGATGCCTGGCAGCGGAAGGGTTCGACGTACAACGCGGTATTGCCGGTATGGCAACCGCGTTTGTCGCCAGCTTTGGTGCCGGCAAGCCGGTCATCGCGTTGTTAGGTGAGTTCGACGCGCTGGCGGGGTTGAGCCAGCAGGCCGGCTGCGCGGTGCAGGCGCCGACGCAGCCGGGCGGTCACGGCCACGGCTGCGGGCATAATCTGCTTGGCACTGCCGGACTGGGCGGCGTACTGGCGGTGAAAGCCTGGCTGGAGCGGCACCCGCAGGCGGGCACCATCCGCTTTTACGGTTGCCCCGGCGAGGAGGGCGGTTCCGGCAAGACGTTTATGGCGCGCGAAGGGGTCTTCGATGATGTGGACGCCGCGCTGACCTGGCACCCGGAGACCTTCAGCGGCATGTTCTGTACGCCGACGCTGGCCAACATTCAGGCGGCATTTCGCTTTAAAGGTGTGGCGGCGCACGCTGCGGCTGCACCGCATTTAGGGCGCAGCGCGCTGGATGCGGTCACGCTGATGAACACCGGCGCCAACTTTTTACGTGAGCACATCATTCCTGAAGCCCGTTTACATTATGCCGTCACCGATACCGGCGGCCATTCGCCCAACGTGGTGCAGGCCGATGCCGAGGTGTTGTATCTGGTGCGTGCGCCGCAAGTGGATCAAGCGCAATCGATTTATGAACGGGTGGTGAGGATCGCCCAGGGTGCCGCGCTGATGACGGATACCCAACTGACGGTACGTTTTGAGAAAGCTTGCTCCAACTATGTGCCCAACCTGACGTTGGAGCGCGCGATGTACGGTTATGTGCAGGCGTTTGGCGTGCCGGCATACAGCGAGCAGGAACAGGCGTTCGCCCAAGAGATTTACCGCACGCTGAGCGCCGAAGACATCGTCAGCAATATGGCGAGCATCGAGCGTACCGGTGGCGCGGCCGGGAAAGCGTTCAGTCAGGCGCTGGCGGGTAAAGCGCTGATTGACGCCGTAGCGCCTTACGCGCCGACCAGCGCCATTCTGCCCGGCTCTACCGATGTGGGCGACGTAAGCTGGCTGGTGCCGACCGCCCAGTGTTTCAGCCCATGTTATGCGCTGGGGACGCCATTGCATACCTGGCAGGCGGTGTCGCAGGGCCGGACATCGCTGGCGCATAAAGGGATGGCGCTGGCGGCCAAGGTGATGTCGGCGACGGCATTGGCATTGTTCACCGACAGCGCGCTGTTGGCGGCCTGTCGTCAGGAGTGGCGGGCGCAGCGGCAGGCGGTGCCCTATCGCTGTCCTATTCCAGATGGCGTGGCGCCATCCCCGTTGAAAGGGTGAGTTTTCACCTGAACGGCAATCGTTTGCCTGTTGCGTCCGTTCCCGCGGCAGGCGACGGCATCAGGCGGGAGTCCGTCTGATAACGACATAAAAAATATACAAAAACAATCAATGAATACATTTCAGTACAGAGGGTAAATCAATGAGTGTGACAGCGGAATCAAGCCATTCTCAGCCAGGGAAGCTATTCCAGTGGGTGGAGCGTGTCGGTAATAAAATTCCTAATCCGTTCCTGTTGTTTGTCTACCTGATTATTGCGTTGATGCTGGCCAGCGCCCTGTTTTCCTGGCTTGGCATTAAAGCGATTAACCCCGCCAATGGTGAGGTGGTGAAGGTCAAAAACCTGATCAGCGTGGAAGGGATGCAATGGATATTGCCTAACGTTATCAAGAATTTTAGTGCCTTTACGCCGTTGGGCGCCATTCTGGCGTTGGTGCTGGGGGCGGGCCTGGCGGAGCGCGTGGGGCTGTTGCAGGCGCTGATGTATAAGATGGCATCCCGGGTTAGCGCCCGTTACGCCAGCTATATGGTGTTGTTCATCGCTTTTTTCAGCCATATTTCATCCGACGCCGCACTGGTAGTGATGCCGCCGTTAGGTGCGCTGATCTTTCTGGCGGTCGGGCGCCATCCGGTGGCGGGACTGCTGGCGGCGATCGCGGGCGTGGGCTCCGGTTTCACCGCCAACTTGTTGATCGTCACCACCGATGTGCTGTTGTCCGGGCTGAGTACCGAGGCGGCGAAGGCGATTAATCCGGCGATACACGTCAGCGTTATTGATAACTGGTTTTTTATGGCGACATCCGTCGTCGTACTGACCATCGTGGGTGCGCAGTTGACCGACCGTTTTATCGAGCCCCGTTTGGCGCCGTGGAGCGGCGAAAGCAATGAGCACCTGTCCAAACTGACGGCAGAGCAGAACCGTGGGCTGCGCGCCAGCGGTATTGCGGCGCTGGTGTTCATCGCCATCGTGGCGGCGCTGGTGGTGCCGGAGTGGGGCCCGCTGCGCGATCCGGTGAAGCATACCGTGATGCCATCGCCGTTCATTCAAGGGATCGTGCCGCTGATTATCCTGTTTTTCTTCGTGATCTCTATTCCCTACGGCATGGTGACTGGCCAGATAAAATCCCAGAATGATCTGCCGCAGCTGATGGTGGATCCGATGAAAGGCATGGCCGGCTTTATCGTCATGGTGTTTCCGTTGTCCCAGTTCGTAGCGTTCTTCAACTGGAGCAATATGGGCAAGTTCATGGCTATCGGTCTGACCAACCTGCTGGAGTCCTTGGGCATGACCGGCGTTCCCGCGTTTGTCGGGCTGGTTTTCCTTTCGGCGTTCTTGTGCATGTTCATCGCCAGTGGCTCCGCCATTTGGTCGATCCTGGCGCCGATCTTCGTCCCCATGTTTATGCTGCTGGGGTTCCATCCGGCGTTCGCGCAGATCGTGTTCCGCGTGGCGGATTCCTCGGTGATCCCGCTGGCGCCGGTATCGCCGTTTGTGCCGTTGTTTCTTGGATTCTTGCAGCGTTACTACAAGGATGCGCGCTTAGGCACCTATTACTCGCTGGTGCTGCCGTACCCGATCGTGTTTTTTGTGGTTTGGCTGCTGTTGCTGGTGGCGTGGTATCTGGTCGGGTTGCCGATTGGCCCGGGCATTTACCCACATTTGTAACCGTCGTATCGCATTGGCATTGATGAAAAACCGGCGGTGTCCTCCGCTGGTTTTTCACTATTATCAAGGGATTATGTTTTTATTTTCGGGTATTCGGTATTTTTTAATTTAAATCGCTTGCTATTTAATATTGAGCAATATAAATTGCTTGCCATGAATACGAAAGACACCCAAACATTGCCCGCGTCGCTGAGCGACGAAGCCTACCGGCTGGATGGTCAACTCTGTTTTGCGCTTTACTCCGCCAATCTGGCGATGAATAAGCTGTATCGCCGGCTATTGTCGTCACTCAACCTGACCTATCCGCAGTATCTGGTCATGCTGGTGTTGTGGGAGCGTGATGGTTTGACGGTATCCGAATTGGGCGAACGCCTGTTTCTGGATTCCGCCACGTTGACGCCATTGCTCAAACGGCTGCAAAGCGCCGGGTTGGTGGTGCGCCAGCGAGGAACGGAAGATGAACGTCAGGTCATGATTTACCTGACGGATGCAGGCCGTGCGTTGCAACAGCAGGCCAGGGCAGTGCCGGAAGGCGTATTTTGTGCATCGGAGTGCAGCGTAGAGCAATTACGCGCCATTAAGCAGGAACTGGAAACATTGCGTGCCAGGCTGTTCATGCATACCTGAATTGCCGGACGAGAGGAGGCTCGTAGGCGTATTTTCTACGGGCTCCGGGATATCAAGAGGCGTGTTTTTTTATCCAATTAAGTAGCGCGCGATTTAATAGTGAATTAATTTTCATGTTGTCTGAATCTAAATAATGAGGAGTATCACCATGTCTATCGAAAAAGTTCTTTATGTTGCTCATGCCCAGGCTAATGGCGGTCGTGATGGTCGTGCGGTGTCTTCGGATGGTCAGTTGGACGTCAGATTGACCACGCCGCGTGAGCTAGGGGGCGCGGGCGGAGAGGGCACCAACCCGGAACAGCTGTTCGCTGCGGGCTATTCGGCCTGTTTTCTCGGCGCGCTGAAGTTTGTCGCTGCGCGCGACAAAGTATCGATTCCGGCGGGCACGGCCATCAACGGTAGTGTCGGTATCGGCGCGATCCCAAGCGGGTTCGGCATTGAGGTTGAACTGAAGATTTCGCTGCCGGGGCTGGAGCGTGCGGTCGCGGAAGATCTGGTTCAGAAAGCACATATCGTTTGCCCGTATTCCAATGCGACGCGCGGCAATATCGACGTCACGCTGACACTGATTTGACCCCCGTTAAACGGTGATAAACCGAGAGAAAAATGCGCATAACTGACGCTGTTGTGAGCAATCGGTTCAAAAGTGGAAAAAAATGGCTTGCCATGCTGTGAAAAGCGGTCCATAATTGCGGCCATTCCAAACGCCTTCAAGTGTTAAAGCCTTTTTAATCAAAGAGTTAAATGCTTGAAGGTGCTTGAATCACCTCAGTACGCGGGAATAGCTCAGTTGGTAGAGCACGACCTTGCCAAGGTCGGGGTCGCGAGTTCGAGTCTCGTTTCCCGCTCCAAATTTTTTCTAGTCGGTCTCTTTTATCTCCTATTCGATAAAAATACAAAAATTTAACCTATCTGTTTGGTTTACTTAGCGTTTCATATATTATTTTCGCCATTGACTCCTGCTGTCTTCGGTGATGCTTATGACGCCTGTTCTGCTGCTTGACGCCCGTGCGGATGAAATCCGTGACCCATTACATGCGATGATGCCCGATTTGCCATTGGTGATCGGATCCGGCGATCCTCAGGAGGCGGCCGGATGTGATATCTGGATCGGCGAGCCGGATAAAGCGGCGGCTTTGCTGGCGCAAGGTGTCAAGCCGCGGTGGTTGCAGTCCACCTGGGCGGGCTATAAGCCGCTACTGGCGGAAACCTTCCCTCGGGATTACCGTTTGAGCCGCGCTGTCGGCGTATTCGGCCAGGCTATTGCGGAGTACGTGCTGGCTTATTTGCTGCAGCATGAACATCGCCTGCCGGCCCGCTGGCAGCACCAGCAGGCCGGTGTGTGGGAAAAAAGATTGCCGGGTTCTTTATATGGACGTCGGGTATTGATCGTTGGAACCGGAGATATCGGGCGTGAGGTTGCGGCATTCTTGCAACCGTTTGGCGTCGTGTTGACCGGCATTGCCTCGACACCGCGGTCATTGTCGGCGTTTGAACGTATCGATGCTCTGGATCGCCTGAAAGAGGCGGTCCGGGATGCGGATTACGTGATTAATATCCTGCCGGATACGCCAGCGACAACCGACGTCTATCATGCGGACGTCTTTTCCGCGATGAAGCCTTCGGCTCTGTTTATCAATGTCGGCCGGGGTAGCGCGGTGGTGGATGAGGATCTTTGCACTGCGCTGAAGGCGGGGCAAATTGCTGGAGCGGTACTGGATGTATTTCGTCAGGAGCCGCTGCCGTCGGCACATCCTTTCTGGCATACACCTAACCTGTTTATTACGACGCATATTGCCGGGCCGTTGGTTCCTGCCAGGCTGGCGCGTTTGTTCCTGGAAAATCTGCCTCGTTTTCAGGCTAATCAGCCGCTGATGGGAGAGGTGGATTTTTCCAGAAGCTATTGAGGCGGGTTAAACTATCGTCATTCAGGCAGGAAGTGAAAAATCCTTCTTGCCTTGGCATGTCGATTGGTTCATAATGCTGCCCTCTTCGCGAGAATTCTTATTAAAACACAGTAAAATCAATAGATTATCTGTATTTTATTAAAACTTTCAAGATTGCGGCTTTTAACTTGATTTTGGTTAGAAAGCGACAATACTTGAATGCTGTTGTATGCGGGAATAGCTCAGTTGGTAGAGCACGACCTTGCCAAGGTCGGGGTCGCGAGTTCGAGTCTCGTTTCCCGCTCCAATCATTTTTTCGTTTCTCTCTCTTGATTCACATCATGCGATGTTGTCGCAAGATTCGTATCGTTTTAAACAGAGTTATCCACAGGCTGTCAATGCGGGCATTCGGCCGTCAATATCGACCGTGATGAAACGTGTTTGTTCATCTTTTTGAAATATAAATAAAATTTTATAATAAAAAACGCTATCTGGATCACTTGAACTTTTTGTGATGATTGATTGACAACGCATTTTTAAATTTATGCACAGCGGTGAAAATCCGTGGATATCTGTCTCCGCCATGCTCAAGCATCCCGCGGGAGCCCTTTTTCGATGGCGCGGATTAGTCGCTTTTTTTGCGCCGGCTGAACATCGATCGTCTGTTGGCTTCGCTTTTCCAACTGTTGCGATAGCGCCCAATTTATGTGTTCATCCAGTAGCGGGTGTTCTCCCAACCTTGCCTGTAGCGCCAGTACGATGTGATCTTTGTAAGGGGCGTTGCCCAGTGCGACGGCAATATTACGTAGCCAACGCAGATGTCCAATACGGCGAATGGCCGAGCCTTCCGTTACTTGTAGAAAACGCCCTTCATTCCATTGGAACAGCTCCAACAGTTCAGGGGTATGCAGCGCTTTCCTGGGACTGAAATCGGGTTCGTCGGTCAGTGACGAAAATCGGTTCCAGGGGCAAATCAACTGGCAGTCGTCGCAGCCGTAAATGCGGTTTCCCATTAATGGGCGGAGTTCTATAGGGATAGCGCCTTCCAGTTCAATAGTCAGGTAGGAGACACAGCGTCGGGCGTCAATGGTGTAGGGCGCGACGATGGCGCTGGTCGGGCAGGTGGTCATGCAGGCAACGCATTTACCGCAGCTTTCTTCGACGGGAGCGTCCGTCGGTAACGGCAGGTCGATCAGCAGTTCACCAAGGAAAAACCAGGAGCCGGCGTTGCGATTCATCACCAGTGAGTGCTTACCCACCCATCCCAGCCCGGCTTTGGCTGCTAGCGGCCGCTCCATGATGGGGGCAGAGTCGACGAACGGTCGAAATTGCAGTTCGCCGCAATGCGTCTGAATTCTATCACCCAATTTTTTCAGCCGTTGACGCAGCAATTTATGGTAATCCCGCCCCAGCGCATAACGGCTGACATAACCCAGCAAGGGGTTTTTCAACGTACTGGCAAAAGCCGCCTTCGCGGGCAGATAATTCATGCGTACACTTATTACACGTAATGTGCCTGGCAGCAGTTCGTGCGGACGGGCTCGCATCATACCGTGGCGAGCCATCCATGCCATTTCGCCGTGATACTGCTTATCCAGCCATGCCTGTAAGCGAGGCTCTTCATGGGACAAATCGGTATCGCAGATGCCTACCTGCTGAAAACCGAGTTCTTGTCCCCATTGCTTGATAAGTTGTGCCAGTTCATTGAGATCGTAGGGGTATGTCATGACGGACCGTAACAAAATGCAGTTCTCTTCCATATTACCACATTCCATATTTCGGGCTGACTGGCTGCGACGCGAAGAGGCAAACGCGGCCAGAGACGCGGGCGTGTCGCTGTATACCCTGATGGAACGCGCCGGTCATGCGACGTTTAATCTGATTCGGGCGTGTTACCCACAGGCGGGGCGCTGGCTGGTACTGGCAGGACATGGTAATAACGGCGGCGACGCTTACGTTGTGGCGCTGTTGGCGCGTCTGGCGGGGATAACAGTAACGGTGATCGCTTGTACAAGCAGTAAGTCGTTACCGGAAGAAGCGGCGCGGGCGCAGCAACAATGGCGGGCGGCGGGCGGCGACGTATTGATGCCGGACGCCGCGTGGCCGCAGGAGGTCGATGTGATTGTCGACGGTTTGCTGGGTACCGGTCTAGCCGCTGCGCCTCGTGCGCCTTACGACGAGTTGATCGATGCCGCCAACGCACATCCGGCGCCGGTCGTAGCGTTGGATATTCCCTCCGGGCTGAATGCGGAAACCGGTCATGCCGAAGGCGCCGTCATTCGGGCGGAGCACACGATGACGTTCATTACCTTAAAACCGGGGTTGTTGACAGGTATGGCGCGCGATTGCACAGGGCGACTTCATCATGATGACCTCGGGCTGACGGCCTGGGTGGCAAGACAATCAGCGCCGCTGCAACGTTTGACGGCCGAGTACCTGACGACATGGTTGAAACCCCGTCGTCCCGGGGCGCATAAAGGCGAGCATGGTCGTTTGCTGATTGTCGGTGGGGATGAGGGAACCGGCGGCGCTATTTTTATGGCTGGCGATGCTGCATTGCGCAGTGGGGCAGGGCTGGTGCGAGTGCTTACTCACAAAAATTATCTGGCGGCGATTCTGGTTTCGCGGCCTGAATTAATGGTACAGGAGCTGACGCCGGAATCCGTCCGGCAGGGGCTCGAATGGGCTGATGTGGTGGTCATCGGGCCCGGATTAGGGCAGCGCGAATGGGGCCGAACCGCGCTTAGGATCGCTGAAAATTGTAACAAATCCATGTTATGGGATGCGGATGCGCTCAACCTGCTGGCAATCAGTCCTTATAAACGTCAGAATCGCGTCTTGACTCCCCATCCCGGAGAGGCGGCCCGTCTGTTAAACTGCCGGATTGCCGATATTGAGAGCGATCGTTTGCTGGCCGCCGCAAAACTGGTGAAACGTTATGGTGGCGTGGTGGTACTGAAAGGCGCCGGTACGGTTATCGCCAGCGAGCAAGGGGCGATGTCCATCGCCGATGTGGGGAATCCCGGTATGGCGACCGGCGGTATGGGCGACGTGCTTTCCGGGATCATCGGTGCGTTGCTGGCCCAGGGGCTACCGTTGTATGACGCGGCTTGCGCCGGATGTGTGGTGCACGGCGCATCGGCGGACTGGCTAGCGCATCAGCAAGGTACGCGCGGGATGTTGGCGACCGATTTAATGGCAATATTGCCGAAGTATGTGAATCCTGAACGGATACCTTTAGAAAAGACAGAATGAGCACGCTTTTGTTACCTCTGCCGGATGAGGCAGCCACTACTGCACTGGGCGCATTGCTGGCACGAGCCTGCGATCGTGCATCGATTATCTATTTGTTTGGCGACCTGGGCGCGGGAAAAACGACGTTGAGTCGGGGATTCCTGCAAGCGCTGGGCCATCAGGGTAATGTAAAAAGCCCGACCTATACGCTGGTGGAGCCTTATGCGTTGTCGCCGCGTCCGGTTTACCACTTTGATCTTTATCGTCTTGCCGACCCGGAAGAGCTGGAGTTCATGGGGATCCGCGACTATCTGTCGCAGGATGCGATTTGCCTGATTGAATGGCCTCAGCAAGGAGCCGGCGTGCTGCCGACGGCGGATGTCGAGTTGCACCTTAACTACGATGGGCGCGCTCGGCAGGCAGAGATCCATGCCGTGTCGGCTTATGGCGCACGGATTGTTAAGCAGTTGGCCGGGCAGGCAATGTCATGAGGTCGGGGGTTATGAAGGCGTTGCTGGGCGGGTTATTACTGCTGGCATGGCCGCTTTGGGCGGCGACTCTCACCGATATTCGCGTAAATAATGCCTCGACGGAAGCTGTGGTGACGTTGAGTTTCAGCGGGCCGCCGGTATATGAATTTTCTTCCCTGAGTAACCCGAACCGGGTGGTGATCGATATCAGCCAATCCGGCATGGTTCAAGGGCTGCCGCTGGCGTTTAGCGGCCAGAATATTATCTCCAGAATTCGCTCCAGTAAGGCCAGGGAGCCTGGCAACCTGCGGTTGGTGCTTGATCTGACGCAAAAAGCGCAGACCAGAGCGCAAAAGGAGAAAAGCGGCGGCGGTTATAACGTGGTGCTGAACGTGATTGGCGAACGTAAACCGGTAGCCAAACCACCGGTATCCACCTCCTCCCGTAGCGCTGTCATCACCGGGCGCAATCCGCTTACCGGTAAGACGGCAGATGTTTCTTCGTCGCGTGTTGCCGCCGAGCCGGTGAAAGCCTCCGTTCGCGGTGGGCGCGGAGAGCGGGTTACTGTGGCGATTGATGCGGGTCACGGCGGGCAGGATCCTGGTGCTACCGGGCCCAACGGCCTGTATGAAAAAACGGTGACTATTGCGATTGCCCGTAAACTTAAGGCGCTGATGAGTAGCGATCCGGACTTTAAACCGGTGCTGACCCGTGATGGGGATTATTTTATCTCGGTGATGGGGCGCTCTGAAGTTGCCCGCAAGCAAGGGGCCAATCTGCTGGTGTCCATCCATGCGGATG
Source organism: Musicola keenii (assembly GCF_014855505.1). Taxonomy (NCBI): domain Bacteria; kingdom Pseudomonadati; phylum Pseudomonadota; class Gammaproteobacteria; order Enterobacterales; family Pectobacteriaceae; genus Musicola; species Musicola keenii. Next base: position 51,194 of record NZ_JAAWVW010000007.1, read on the forward strand.
CGGCTCCCAACCGCGGCGCGACGGGCGCATCGGTGTGGGTATTGTCCAACCGGCGCGCCAACAGCGAGATGGCGAACTGGCTTGAACAACATGAGAAGCAATCCGAATTACTGGGTGGCGCAGGGGATCTGCTGGCGAACAGCGCTGCCGATCCTTACCTGAGCCAGGCGGTGCTGGATTTGCAGTTCGGCCATTCTCAGCGTGTGGGTTATGACGTGGCGGTGAAAGTGTTGCGTGAGTTGCAGCGCGTCGGCAGCTTGCATAAACGGCGACCGGAACATGCCAGCCTTGGCGTGTTGCGTTCTCCGGATATTCCTTCACTGTTGGTGGAGACCGGCTTTATTTCCAATCCGAGTGAGGAGCGGCTGCTGGGGAGCAGTGAGTATCAGGAAAAGATTGCCAATGCTATTTATCAGGGGTTGCGCAGTTATTTCCAGGCTCATCCGTTGCAAAATATCCCAAAGCAGGAAAACCGGCCGCAAGCGTCGTCGGTGGTTAACACCCCCGCGTCTGCGCCGGTAAAGTCGGCAACGCCCGCCGTGAGGAATGACGTGGTAACTCAGCGTCATACGGTGGTGCGCGGTGAAACCTTGTCCGGCATCGCTGCGCAGTATGGCGTCAGCATGTCCACCCTTCGTGACCTCAACAGCCTGAAAAACGATGTGGTGTGGGTTGGACAACGGCTGAAAATTCCTGGTAAGGCCTCGACGCCAGGCGTAACGAAAACGCCTCCCGCATCCAAAAAAAGCGCCGTGGTGATTAAACATAAAGTGATGCGTGGCGATACGCTCAGCGCCATTGCGGTGCGTTATGGCGTGAGCATGAAAGAGATCCAACAGGTGAATAATATGACTTCCGGCACTGTACAACTCGGGCAGACGTTGGTCATACCCTCCACGTGATGCCGACAGTGCTTGATGTCGACCAGGTTAAGGAGCACCCATGCCGATTCAGGTTTTGCCTCCCCAGTTGGCCAACCAGATCGCCGCTGGCGAGGTTGTCGAGCGCCCCTCCTCTGTTGTGAAAGAGTTGGTTGAGAACAGCCTGGATGCCGGCGCGACCAAGATTGATATTGAAATCGAACGGGGTGGAGCCAGGTTAATTCGTATCCGCGACAATGGTTCTGGCATTGGTAAAGCAGATTTGACGTTGGCGCTGGCGCGCCATGCCACCAGCAAAATTGCGACGCTGGATGATTTGGAAGCTATTGTCAGCTTAGGGTTTCGGGGTGAGGCGTTGGCCAGTATCAGCGCGGTATCGCGTTTGACGCTGACGTCGCGCACGGCGGATCAGACGGAAGCCTGGCAGGCGTATGCGGAAGGCCGAGAAATGGCGGTGACGGTAAAGCCTGCCGCGCATCCGGTCGGCACGACGTTAGAGGTGCTGGATCTGTTTTACAACACGCCGGCGCGTCGTAAGTTTCTGCGTACCGAAAAGACCGAGTTTATGCATATTGATGAGGTGGTGCGCCGTATCGCGCTGGCCCGTTTTGATGTGGCGTTCAATCTCCATCATAACGGCAAGCTGGTGAGGCAGTACCGTGCGGCGACCGATCCTTCACAACAGGAACGGCGGCTTGGCAGTATTTGCGGCGCTGCGTTCCTACAACATGCGCTGGCGGTTTCTTGGCAGCACGGCGATCTCAATATTCATGGTTGGGTGGCTGATCCGGCTGGCTCCCGTCAGTTGCCGGAGATGCAATACTGCTATGTCAACCAGCGTATGATGCGTGACAGATTGCTCAATCACGCTATTCGTCAGGCATATCAGGATCAACTGCACGGAGAACAACAGCCTGCCTATGTGCTGTATCTGGATGTGGATCCGCATCAGGTGGATGTGAATGTGCATCCCGCAAAGCACGAAGTGCGCTTTCATCAGGCGCGTTTGGTGCATGATTTCATCTATCAGGCGGTCATGTCTGTATTGCAGCAGGCGTCTTCACCATCATTGAACAGCGGTTCCGGTGCGTTGAGCGAAGGGCATTGGCAGCAGGAAAACCGGCAGGCGGCAGGGGAAAATCATTTCGCTCGGCCTGCGGCTGCGTCTTCGAACGGTAGATCTCCGTCTGGCAACGCCAAAGAACCGCAGGCGTTTTCCTGGCAACAGGATGGTGGTTATCAGAAGCGGCAAGGCAAGCTGTATCAACAATTGCTGCGGCCGGCGGCACCGCCGCGCGAGGCGGAGCATGCGTCATCAATACAGCTAACCGGTCCATTGTCTTCGACCGCGCCAGAAACGCTCCCTTTGCCGGTTTCTGAGCCGCTGGAAGGTCATGCTCTGGGGCTTGGGCGCGTGCTGGCGATACATAATGGCCGTTACGCTTTGGTTGAACATCGGCAGGGCATTGCGCTGTTGTCGTTGACGGCGGCAGAACGATATGTGCATCAAGCGCAATTGACGCCGTCCGAAGCTGGGTTGCGACCGCAGCCTCTGCTCATTCCGCAGCGTTTATCCCTTGAGAAGGCCGAGCGTGACGCATTACGACGTCAGCAGCCGTTGTTGACCCGCTTTGGCATTGACGTTGCGTTGGAGCCGACATCGGCGACGTTGAAGGCTGTGCCTTTACCTTTGAGACAACAAAATTTACAAAACTTGATTTCCGACCTGTTAGGCTATTTGACCGATTGCGGCCATGCTGAACCTGATACGATAGCCGCGTGGATAGCCAGTCGGTTACAGGTAGAAAGAGCGGACTGGAGCATCGCGCAGGCGGTGCAATTGCTGGCTGAGGTCGAGCGTTTGTGCCCCATGTTGGTGAAAACGCCGCCGTCAGAATTGTTATATGTGATTGATATGAGTCCTGCTATCAGGGCGTTACAGCATGACTGAATATAAAACGGCGGGGAATCCGCCTGCCATTTTTATTATGGGGCCGACCGCCTCGGGAAAAACTGCGTTGGCGATGGCATTGCGCCAGCATCTTCCCGTCGAGTTGATCAGCGTGGACTCCGCTTTGATCTACCGGGGAATGGATATCGGCACCGCTAAGCCTACCGTGGCGGAGCTGGCGCGGGCACCGCATCGGTTGATCGATATCATCGACCCTGCGGAATCCTATTCCGCCGCAGATTTTCGCCGGGATGCGTTACAGGCGATGTCGGAAATTACGGCTGCCGGCCGTATTCCGTTATTGGTGGGCGGGACTATGCTTTATTTCAAGGCATTGCTTGAAGGTTTGTCTCCACTGCCTTCTGCGAATCCGGATATTCGGCGGGAGATAGAAGAAAGAGCGAAGACAGAAGGGTGGGAAGCGTTGCATCGCCAATTGCAGGAAATAGACCCGGTGGCGGCAACTCGGATTCATCCAAATGATCCTCAGAGACTGTCTCGGGCACTGGAAGTTTTTTTCGTTTCAGGTAACACTTTAACTGAGTTGACAAAAACATCCGGCGATGCACTGCCTTATCATGTTCATCAGTTTGCCATTGCGCCAGCGACGCGAGAATTGCTGCATGAACGGATAGCGTTGCGGTTTCGGCAGATGTTGGCGGCAGGTTTTGAAACTGAGGCTAGGGTCTTGTTCGCTCGTGCAGATCTCCACCCAGCCTTGCCTTCTATCCGTTGCGTCGGTTATCGCCAAATGTGGTCATATTTATCCGGCGAGATCGGTTACGATGAAATGGTCTATCGCGGTATCTGTGCAACCAGACAGTTGGCGAAGCGCCAGATGACTTGGTTGCGTGGTTGGGAAGGCGTTTGCTGGCTTGACAGCGATAGCCCTAGTGATTCGTTGCACAGGGTGGTTGAGGTTGTTAGTGCATAGGTTGGTCGATTGTGTACAATCGACTGATTCTCGGCACAAAATTTTTATAACGTTATTTTAGGGCCGAAAAGCTCTTTGTTACAAACAACAAGCAAATAAGGAAAATATAGAATGGCTAAGGGGCAATCTTTGCAAGATCCGTTCTTGAACGCACTGCGTCGCGAACGTGTTCCGGTTTCGATTTATCTGGTCAACGGCATCAAGTTGCAGGGGCAGATTGAATCTTTCGATCAGTTTGTAATTCTGCTGAAGAATACGGTTAGTCAAATGGTATACAAGCATGCCATTTCCACGGTGGTTCCATCTCGCCCGGTATCGCATCACAGCAATAATCCTGGCACCAATAACTATCATGGTAATAATCAGGCCGCTCAGCAGCAGCCGCAACAGGATAGCGATGACGCCGAATAAGGCGCCATTCAGGTTTACCACGGCAGGAAAAGCCGCTTATCCGACGTTTTCCTGTACCGTGGTTGTGTCTTTTTTCTAAGAGGGTGTCCGGTTGTTTGACCGTTATGAAGCCGGTGAACAGGCCATACTAGTTCATATTTATTTTTCTCAGGAGAAAGATACGGAAGACCTACAGGAGTTTGAGTCTCTGGTGTCTTCCGCCGGGATTGAGGCGTTGCAGGTCATCACCGGCAGCCGAAAGGCGCCACACCCTAAGTATTTCGTCGGCGAAGGCAAGGCAGAGGAAATTGCTCAGGCAGTAAAAACTACAGGTGCCTTTGTCGTTCTGTTCGATCATGCATTGACACCAGCGCAAGAACGAAATCTTGAGCGTCTTTGTGAATGTCGAGTTATTGATCGCACTGGGTTGATTTTGGATATTTTTGCCCAGCGCGCACGCACTCATGAAGGCAAATTACAGGTAGAGCTGGCTCAATTAAGGCATTTGGCAACACGTCTGGTTCGTGGCTGGACGCACCTTGAACGCCAGAAAGGGGGGATAGGGTTGCGTGGTCCGGGTGAAACCCAGCTTGAAACCGACCGTCGCTTGCTGCGTAATCGAATCAGCCAGATATTGTCCCGCCTGGAAAAAGTGGAAAAACAACGTGAACAAGGACGGCGTGCGCGCACTCGGGCCGATGTTCCCACGGTTTCTTTAGTTGGATATACCAACGCCGGAAAATCCACGTTGTTCAATAATATGACTGCCGCTGGCGTCTATGCCGCCGATCAGCTGTTTGCTACGCTGGATCCTACTCTACGCCGTATCGAAGTAGAAGATGTGGGCGACACAGTTCTGGCGGATACCGTCGGGTTTATCCGACAATTGCCCCATGATTTGGTTGCGGCTTTTAAAGCTACGTTGCAGGAAACGCGAGAAGCCACATTATTGCTGCACATCGTTGATGCGGCTGATTCGCGCGCGAGCGATAACATTCAGGCTGTTAATGATGTGCTGGCTGAAATTGAAGCGGATAAGATTCCGGTTCTGTTGATAATGAATAAGATCGACATGTTGGAGCAGTTTGAGCCGCGTATCGATCGTAATGAAGATAACCTGCCGATCAGAGTGTGGTTGTCTGCCCAAACTGGTGAAGGTATTCCTCTTTTATTTCAGGCACTTTGTGAAAGGCTTGCTGGGGAGATCGCGCATTACTCCCTGCATTTGCCGCCACAGGCGGGTCGTTTGCGAAGTCGCTTTTATCAGCTCCAGGCAATAGAGAAAGAATGGATTGAAGAAGATGGCAGTGTTGGTTTGGTTGTAAGGATGCCCATCATTGACTGGCGGCGCCTGTGCAAGCAGGAGCAGGAATTGCAAGATTACATTGTTTGAGTGGTGTGTGCAGTTTTATGACTCTGGGACATTGACCCCGAAAGATACCTATCATAATGAATGGAGCTAAACATGGCGTGGAATCAGCCCGGTAATAACGGACAGAACCGCGACCCGTGGGGGAGCAGCAATAACAATAGCGGCAACTCTGGCGGAAACAATAATAAAGGTGGGAAAGATCAGGGGCCTCCTGATCTTGATGATATCTTCCGTAAACTGAGCAAGAAGCTTGGTGAAATCGGAGGTAACAGGCCCTCTGGCGGTAGTGGTCAAACCGTTGGCAATAGCGGTCGGGTTGCTGGGCTGGTGATTGCTGCTCTGGTGGTTATCTGGGGGGTTACAGGCTTTTATACCATTAAGGAAGCCGAACGTGGTGTTGTGACCCGCTTTGGTAAGTTCAGCCGTATTGTTGAGCCTGGCCTTAACTGGAAACCGACGTTTATCGATTCTGTACGCGCAGTGAATGTTGAGGCTGTGCGTGAGCTTGCGACATCCGGCGTGATGCTGACTTCTGATGAGAATGTGGTTCGCGTTGAGATGAATGTTCAGTATCGCGTTACTCAACCAGACAGATATCTTTTCAGCGTCACTAATGCGGACGATAGTCTGCGCCAGGCAACCGACAGCGCGTTGCGTGGCGTTATCGGCAAGTACACGATGGATAAGATCCTGACGGAGGGGCGTACCATTGTACGTACCGATACTCAGCGTGTTCTTGAAGAAACAATCCGCCCTTATGATATGGGTATCACCCTGTTGGACGTGAACTTCCAGACGGCGCGACCACCTGAAGAGGTTAAGGCGGCGTTTGACGATGCTATTGCTGCTCGGGAGAACGAACAACAGTACATTCGGGAAGCGGAAGCGTATGCCAACGAAGTTCAACCACGAGCTAACGGCCAGGCCCAGCGCATTCTGGAGGAATCCCGAGCCTATAAGGAACGTACTATTCTGGAAGCCCAAGGGGAAGTGTCGCGCTTTGCTCGGTTACTGCCTGAATATAAGGCCGCGCCTGAAATCACCCGCCAGCGTCTCTATATTGAGACCATGGAGCGCGTTCTGAGTCACACCAGTAAAGTTTTGGTCAGCGATAAGGGAAATAATCTGATGGTGTTGCCTTTGGAGCAGATCCTGCGGGGGCAAAATATCGCGAGTGGCGCATCAACGGGCAGTAATGTTGGAACTGCAACGCCACTGCGCCAGCCTTCGGGCTTGTCCGGCGGTAATGCTGGTACGACTTATACGCCACGCACTAGTAATGGCAGCATCATGGATCAGCGTCGGGCTAACGCTCAACGCGATGAGAGCACTCGAAGCGGGAGAGAATAATCATGCGTAAGCCAATACTCTTTATTCTTGTTCCGTTACTGTTAGTGGTCTATGCCTCTTTGTTTGTTGTTCAGGAGGGGCAGCGTGGGATCGTGATGCGTTTTGGTAAAGTTCTGCGTGACGACAACAATAAGCCGTTGATCTATGCGCCGGGCTTGCATATGAAGATTCCGTTTCTGGAGTCAGTAAAAACGTTGGATGCCCGTATCCAGACAATGGAAAATCAGGCTGATCGTTTTATTACCCGAGAACAAAAGGACTTAATCGTTGATTCCTATATTAAATGGCGTATCAGCGATTTCAGCCGTTACTATCTGGCAACCGGCGGGGGGGATGTTTCACAGGCGGAAGTGCTGCTAAAACGCAAGTTCAGTGACCGTCTGCGTTCGGAGATTGGCCGCCTTGATGTTAAAGGGATTGTGACCGATTCTCGTGGGCAGTTGATGTCTGATGTGCGTGAAGCACTGAATACGGGCACTGGAGAGACGTCAGAAGCTGATAATGCCATTGCATCTGCTGCTGCTCGTGTAGCGAGTGAAACCAGTGGTGATATGCCTCGAGTCAACCCGAACAGTATGGCTGCATTGGGGATTGAAGTGATTGATGTCCGCATCAAACAGATCAACCTGCCGACTGAGGTTTCCGACGCTATTTTCCAGCGTATGCGTGCTGAGCGTGAAGCGGTGGCGCGTCGCCATCGTTCTCAAGGCCAGGAGCAGGCCGAGAAGATTAAAGCAACTGCCGATTACGAGGTGACTCGTACATTGGCGGAAGCGGAACGTCAGGGGCGCATCCTACGTGGTGAAGGCGATGCTGAAGTGGCCAAACTGTTTGCCTCTGCATTCAGCCAGGATCCTGATTTCTATAGCTTCATCCGTAGCCTGCGTGCTTACCAGAACAGTTTTAATAGTTCTAATCAGGACGTACTGGTGTTGAGTCCGGACAGCGATTTCTTCCGTTATATGAAAGCGCCGGAAAAAACGATGCCTTCCCGATAAGCCGTTTTTTGTCACTATAAAGCCCGTTTTTACGGGCTTTTTTCTGTCTGGAGTTTTTATGAGCGCAACTATCTGGCTGGCGTTAGGGCTGGTGATGATTATGGAAGGCTTGGGACCATTGCTGTTTCCACGCATCTGGCGTCGAATGATCCTGGCGATGGCACAGTTGCCGGACAACATTTTGCGTCGGTTTGGTGGAGGAATTGTGGTTGCCGGCGTTGTCATCTACTACATGTTGCGTAGCCGTACTGGTAGCTGAATTTCCCGCCCAAAATGTGCGCAATCGTGTGCTAAAAGTACTGAAAGGCCGAAGATGAGATGTTAGAATCCTTTTTTAACCAATCTGGTGATTCTTGAGATGGGTAAGAACGTTGTCGTACTGGGCACCCAATGGGGTGACGAAGGTAAAGGCAAGGTCGTCGACCTGCTGACTGAACGGGCCAAATATGTTGTGCGCTACCAAGGTGGCCATAATGCTGGTCATACTCTGGTTATCAACGGTGAAAAAACCGTTCTCCATTTAATTCCCTCAGGTATTCTGCGTGAAAATGTCATCAGCATCATCGGTAACGGTGTGGTGCTGGCTCCTGACGCTTTCATGAAAGAGATGACGGCGCTAGAAGCTCGTGGTGTCCCGGTTCGCGAACGTCTGCTTATTTCGGAAGCGTGTCCGCTGATTCTGCCGTATCACGTCGCTCTGGATAATGCTCGTGAAAAAGCGCGCGGAGCGAAAGCTATTGGCACCACGGGGCGTGGCATCGGCCCTGCGTATGAAGACAAGGTTGCGCGCCGTGGTCTGCGCGTCGGTGATCTTTTTGATAAGGAAAGCTTTGCCGCCAAGCTGAAAGACATTCTGGATTACCATAATTTCCAGCTGGTTCATTATTACAAAGTGGAAGCGGTGGACTACCAGAAGACCCTTGATGATGTACTGGCGGTGGCGGATATCCTGACGTCCATGGTTATCGATGTTTCCGATCTGCTATACAAGGCTCATGAGCGTGGCGATCGGGTCATGTTCGAGGGGGCGCAGGGAACACTGTTGGATATCGATCACGGTACCTATCCGTATGTGACGTCGTCCAACACCACTGCGGGTGGTGTGGCGACCGGTTCTGGCCTGGGGCCGCGTTATGTGGATTATGTACTGGGTATCGTCAAAGCGTATTCGACCCGAGTAGGTGGTGGTCCGTTTCCTACCGAGCTGTTTGATGACGTTGGTGAGTATCTATCTCAGAAAGGTAACGAGTTCGGCGCCACTACTGGCCGTCGTCGTCGTACTGGCTGGCTGGATGCGGTTGCTGTGCGTCGTGCTGTGCAGATTAACTCCCTGTCCGGATTCTGTATGACCAAGCTGGATGTGCTGGATGGTCTGAAGGAAGTAAAAATCTGTGTGGCGTATCGTACTGCAGATGGCAAAACGATAGATGTGACGCCGTTGGCTGCGGAAGGTTGGGAAGGTCTAGAGCCGGTGTATGAGTCACTGCCGGGTTGGTCTGAAAGTACTTTCGGTGTGAAAGATTACAATCAATTGCCTCAGGCGGCACGTAACTACATTAAGCGTGTTGAAGAAGTTACTGGTGTCCCGGTTGATATCATCTCCACCGGCCCGGATCGTGAAGAGACCATGATTCTGCGTGATCCGTTTGACGCCTGATTGACATCGTAGTCATAAAAACAAAGGCGGGATTTCCCCGCCTTTTTTGTTTTCATCATTTGGTGTTATCAGTCTTGATCTGTGTGCAGCGTTTCCCGGTGATGCAGCGCATCCAGCAGTTTGTTGTGGATATTACCGAAACCCCCATTACTCATCACCAGAATGTGATCCCCCGGTTGCGCGGTTTTGACAATCATATCAACCAGCGTATCGACATCTGCGCTCCAATGTGCTGGCTGAACGCAGGCGTCAGCCACTTCAGCGACCTGCCAGGGAATGTGCTGCGGCTGGAACAGGAATACGCCATCAGCACGGCCCAGAGCGGGTGCTAACTCGTTTTTGCAGTGTCCCATTTTCATGGTGTTGGAGCGAGGTTCCAGCACCGCCAGGATCCGCGCGGTGCCGCCAACTTTGCTACGTAATGCGGCCAGTGTGGCAAGAATGGCAGTTGGGTGATGGGCGAAGTCGTCGTAAACAGAAACGCCATCCGCCGTGCCGCGCAGTTCCAAGCGACGGTGTGCGTTAATGAACTCCCCCAGCGCTCGACAAGCGTCTCCCGGCATCACACCAACGTGCCGGGCCGCGGCAATCGCCATCAGGCCGTTGTGCATATTGTGTTCGCCGACCAGTTTCCACGACACTTCACCAACCAGTTCATTGTTCAGATAGACCTGAAATACGCTGGCATCGGAGGCGACTTTCTTCGCATTCCAGATTCCTTCTTCTCCAACCAGCTCTTGCTCGCTCCAGCATCCCATCGTCATGACCTGCTTGAGGTGCAAATCATTGGCGGGAATGATAATGCGGCCGCTGCCGGGTACCAGCCTGACCAAATGATGGAACTGTTTCTGAATGGCTTTGAGATCGTCAAAGATGTCGGCGTGGTCGAATTCCAGATTGTTCAGTATCAGTGTTCGAGGGCTGTAGTGAACGAATTTGGAACGCTTATCGAAGAAGGCGCAGTCGTACTCATCGGCTTCCACCACAAAGAACGGGCTTTGGCCCAGTCTGGCGGAGACGGTGAAGTTCCCAGGGACGCCGCCGATGACGAAGCCCGGTTGATAGCCGCAGGCTTCCAGAATCCAAGTCACCATACCGGCCGTGGTGGTTTTGCCGTGAGTACCGGCGACGGCGATAACCCAGCGGTTGCGCAGTACATGGTCATGCAACCATTGCGGGCCGGATACGTAGGCAATATTACGTTCCAGTACCGCTTCGACGCAGGGGTTGCCACGGGTCATGGCATTACCGACGATCACCAGATCCGGAGCGGGGTCGAGCTGTGCCGGGTCATATCCCTGAATCAGGGTGATACCCTGCTCCTCCAGTAAGGTACTCATGGGGGGATAGACATTGGCATCTGAACCGGTCACCTCATGTCCGAGAGAGCGGGCCAGCAACGCGAGCCCGCCCATAAAGGTGCCACAGATTCCTAAAATATGAATACGCATACATTTTCCATCTATATTCAGTAAGTCTGTCGTCCATTTTAGCGCCGGACATTCACGATACGAAATGGATTTGACTAGGTGCCGGCTTCCCTTTGGGCTACACTGCAGGCGCAAACGTTGGCGGTATAAAACTGAAACCGCTTTTCATCCGTAGATTCTGGAATAGTGTTATGAAAACGTTAGGCGAATTCATCGTCGAAAAACAGCACGATTTCTCTCACGCCACCGGTGAACTCACCGCGTTGCTATCGGCCATCAAGCTGGGGGCCAAGATTATCCACCGTGATATCAACAAAGCTGGCCTGGTGGATATTCTCGGTACCAGCGGCGTGTCCAATGTTCAGGGCGAAGTGCAGATGAAGCTCGATCTGTACGCTAACGAAAAGTTGAAAGCCGCTCTGAAAGCACGTGGAGAAGTAGCGGGCATTGCTTCCGAAGAAGAAGACAATATTGTCATCTTTGAAGGTGAAAGTGCTGAAAACGCGAAATATGTCGTGTTGATGGACCCACTGGACGGTTCTTCAAATATCGACGTAAACGTTTCTGTCGGGACGATTTTCTCCATTTATCGCCGTATCACCCCACTGGGTATGCCTGTGACTGAAGCCGATTTCCTGCAACCTGGTCACAAACAGGTGGCGGCTGGCTACATCGTATACGGGTCGTCCACCATGCTGGTTTACACCACGGGTCATGGCGTTCATGCGTTTACGTATGATCCTTCCCTAGGGGTATTTTGCCTGTCGCACGAAAAAGTGCGTTTCCCGGAAAAAGGCAACATGTATTCCATCAACGAAGGCAACTACATCAAGTTTCCTTTGGGGGTGAAAAAGTACATCAAATACTGTCAGGAACAGGATGAAGCGACACAACGTCCTTATACCACACGCTACATTGGTTCTCTGGTTGCCGATTTCCATCGTAACCTGCTGAAAGGCGGTATTTATCTTTATCCGAGCACGGCGAGTTATCCGGAAGGCAAACTGCGTCTGCTGTACGAGTGCAACCCGATGGCGTTTTTGGCCGAACAGGCAGGCGGTAAAGCCAGCGACGGCAAAAACCGTATTCTGGACATTATTCCGCAGAAACTGCACCAGCGTGCGCCGTTTTTTGTCGGCACTCAATCGATGGTGGAAGATCTGGAAGGTTTCCTGCGCGATTACCCGGACGCATAATCATTCAGTGTGATCATCACTTGTTTTTCAGGCTCGCAATGCGAGCCTGATGTATTTATACCGAACGGGAATGCAGTTGCGCAGGGTGCAAGTCAGCTCTGTTGTTCAAACCAGCTTTCCAGAATGATAACGGCGGAAGCCGCATCGACGCTGCCTTTATCCAGCGCGCGAAAACCACCGCGTTCAAACAGGTCGGCACGCGCCTCGACGGTACTCAAACGTTCATCATGTAATTGAATCGCTACGCCGAACCTGCCGTGGAGGCGTTGGGCGAATTTGCGCGCCCTGGCCGTAATGGGTTGTTCGGTGCCGTCCATATTCAGCGGCAGACCAACGATGACCAGATCCGGTTGCCACTCGTTAAGCAATGCTCCGATTTTCTGCCAGTCGGGAGTGCCGTCCTGCGCCTTGAGGGAAAGCAGCGGGCGAGCCGTGCCGGTAATCTCTTGTCCAATGGCGACACCGATACTGCGGGTGCCGAAATCGAAGGCCATCACGGTTCGGTTGCTCATCAGGCGTGCCCCGCTTCAGACGGGATTGTGTGAATATCCACCCCCAGCTTTTTGGCGGCGGCGCGCCAACGCTCGGCAATCGGAGTACAAAACAGGATTTGGCTATCTGCCGGTGCGGTCAGCCAGGCGTTTTCCAGCAATTCATTCTCCAACTGACCGCTTTCCCAGGCAGAATACCCCAACGTGACCAGGGTATTTTGTGGCTGATCCGGCGTGCCAAGCGTTTCCAGTACGTCTTTGGAGGTGGTGATCATGGTTTCATCGGAAATGGAAATGCTGGATGCAAAACCTTCGCACGGTGTGTGCAGAATAAAACCGCGATCGTCCGCCAGCGGGCCGCCCATAAAAACGGGTTTGTCGAGACGGATGGCGGGATCGCGTGGTGTTGGTTCGATCTTCAGTTTTTTCAGGATCGTCTCGACAGTGAATTGTTCCATGGGTTTATTGATGACCAGCCCCATGGCGCCGTCTTCGTTATGTTCGCAGATATAGATAACCGTCCGTTTGAATACCGGATCCTGTAGCCCTGGCATCGCGATAAGAAAATGGTGCTGTAAATTCATCGTCGTCGTTTGTCGTATCTCTGTCGTCATTGATGGGCCGGCTCGTCAGGGGCGGCGAGCACGGCAGACTGGGCCGCAGGTCTGGCCTGATTAACGTTGTGCCAGATAACGTTCAATCGCATCCATCAGCATGCCGGTGATGGATACGTCCGGATAGGCGGCTTCGATTTCCCGCACGCAGGTCGGGCTGGTAACGTTGATTTCTGTCAAACGATCGCCGATGACATCCAACCCCACGAAAATCAATCCCTTCTGCTTTAAAACGGGGGCAACGGCACGAGCGATCCGCCAATCGCTTTCGCTCAGTGGCCGCGCCTCGCCGCGTCCTCCAGCCGCCAGGTTGCCCCGGGTTTCTCCGCTTTTGGGGATGCGCGCCAGGCAATAGGGAACCGGTTCGCCGTCCACCACCAACACGCGCTTATCACCGTCCTTGATGGCAGGCAAATAGTTCTGCGCCATACAGTAACGGCCGCCGTGTTCGGTCAGGGTTTCGATGATGACGGAGACATTGGCGTCATCCGGTTTCAGTCGGAATATGGAGGCTCCCCCCATACCGTCCAGCGGTTTAAGGATCACATCGCTATGTTGTTGGTGAAACGCACGCAGTCTGTCGGCATTGCGGGTCACTAGGGTGTCGGGCGTCAGTTCCGGGAACCAGGCGGTGAACAGTTTCTCATTACAATCACGCAGGCTTTGCGGCTTGTTGACGATCAACGTGCCTTTTTCTTCGGCCCGTTCCAGAATGTAGGTCGCATACACGAACTCGGTATCAAACGGCGGATCTTTACGCATCAGGATCGCATCCAGTTCATGCAGAGCGATATCCTGCGTATCTTCGAACTGATACCAGTCGTTGTAATCATACCGAACGCTCAGTGTCCGGACTGTCGCTCTGGCCTCGCCTGCGTGCAGATACAGATCGCCCATCTCCATGTAATACAGCTCCCAGCCTCGCCGCTGTGCTTCCAGCAGCATTGCGAAACTGGTGTCTTTCTTGATATTGATGGCGGCGATAGGGTCCATCACGATACCGAGTTTGATCATTTTTATCTCCTTTACCCCAGGTCGCCGAATCTTACCTGTAGCGCAGTGATTGCGGTGAGCGCGGTAGTTTCTGTACGCAAAACGCGAGGGCCGAGCAGGATATCGGTAAAACCCTGTGCTGCAGTCATCGCAATTTCACCCGAAGAGAGTCCGCCTTCCGGGCCGATCAGCAAGCGAATGCGGGAGATCGGCAGGGAAAGGGTGTTGATGCTTTGCGTCGCCCGCGGATGCAGGTTCAGTTTTAACCCATTGTCTGATTCCGCGCACCAGCTTTCCAGCGTCATGGCGGGGCGGATTTCCGGAATGCGGTTCCTGCCGCACTGTTCGCAAGCGGAAATGGCGATGTTTTGCCATTGGGCGATTTTTTTGTCCAGGCGCTCACCGTCCAGTTTGACGCCGCAGCGTTCTGAAAACAGCGGCGTAATGACGTTGACGCCCAGTTCGATGGATTTTTGAATGGTGAATTCCATTTTTTCCCCCCGGGACATCACTTGCCCGAGGTGAAGATGCAAAGGCGACTCGCAATCTTCTACACGGCCGGCGGCGTAGCGCACGCACACACTTTTTTTCCCCGTTTGCAGAATTTCGGCGTCAAATACCTGATTACTGCCGTCAAACAGCTGCAACGCTTGTCCGGTCGTCATGCGCAGCACGCGGCCGACATGATTGGCGGCGTCTTCGCTCAGGTCGGTCTCTCCGCCGTGCAGAGCAAGCAGCTCCGGATGAAAAATGCGCGGTATTCGCATGGGTAGTCTGGCCCTGGCCTTTATTGTCAGTGTGGAACGGGCAGATAACGCCCTGATGATATCGACGCCGCCGGCAAGCGGCGGCGACAGTCCGCTATAGTAGGTAGCTGCGCTACGGCTGGCAAGCCTGTTGGACGTAAGGATTGTGATTGCCTTGTACCTCGGCGATGCGGCGTTCGCGAGTGCATTCCCACGGCGTTACCGGATATCGTTTATTCCAGGCGTCGAAGAGCTGTGTCTGCTGACGGGACAGGTTCAGGTTATACCTATCGCGCATATAGAAATAGGTACGGGCAATGGCGCCGCGGGCGCGTTCGGGTGGTTCGGCCTGCTGATTCTGGAAGTCGACCTTCATCTCGCACTGTCCATACTGGCGTTCGTCGCCATTCCACTGGCCATACATGAAATTGCCGCGATCGCCGTTCACTTCGCCAATCGCCGGTTGCAGGTTATGCAGATCCACTTCGATTTGACGATAGACATCATCCCGGGTGCAATTTTTGCGTCCGCCGTCCTGCCAGCACTGGCGCTGGTGGCCGAACTGCCAGGCGGGCACCACATGTTCCCATTCGATGCGGCTGGCCCGATTGGCGTCCTTCCTAACCTGATAGCCGCAGGAAGCCAGATCCGGCGTACCTTTCTTGCCTTGCCAGGTGATTTTGCACCCGCAATAAAACGTACCCGGCGCGTCCCGATGTATTTGGGCCGCTGCGGCCTTAGCCTGGGTAAAATTATTGATGCCTTGCGCGGCAACCGTCAGGGTAGCCAGACCGACGCTCAGCGTTAGCGTTATCGCGATTTTGCGAAGCATATTCCAGAATGAACCTTGGTTAGCAAAAGCAGGCAGCGTACCTGAAGTACGACATGCAGGCAAATTCAACAAATACGGGATTAAACGCTTAAATTTTGTTTTAAACAGAAGATGTTATGACGACATGTAACAAGGTGCCGCAGTGGCGGCAGCGGTATTCCGCTTCGCCGCGCATTACGCGGTTATGACGACGCAGCGTGAGGTCATGCAGGCGGCAGGCGCACCGGTATGGAAAGGTTTTTCCCTGAACTGATGCGGTCTCGAAACGGTGGGTGCGTCTGGCCGGAACCTGTAGCACCTTTTCCATCATCCAGCGCCATTCGCGGCCGTGAGGGGCTGTCTGGCCGAAACGGGCGTGTACCAGCAGATGAGCCAGTTCATGCGGAACCACTTCATCAATGAATGCCTGCTGGTTTTCCTGTAACAGCACCGGATTGATCCGTATCTCCCAGTTTTTCAGCCAGGCGCTGCCGGCGGTAGCGCCCCGTTGCCGATAGCTGACGGAGGGTTCCGGGTAGTCGCTGCCGAGGGCTGTATTGGCTTGCCGGAGTTTATCCCGCAAGCAGCGCATTACGGCCTGATGTAGGGCAATGGGAAGTCTTGAGGTATTCATGTCGGCAGCTTACGGAGGTCTCTGTCTGGATGCAATCGCACGGGAGAAACCATGCCATTGTTCTTATGACGCGGTTACGTCGGAGAAATCGTGTCTTCAATATTGTCCAGCCGGACGAGGAGAGCGGATATCGTTGAATATAAAAAACAAAACGGCGAAGCATGGCATCGCCGTTTTTATCTTGAGCGCGTGAAACCGTTATTTCAGGCCGGCAGCATCGCGCAGTAACTCGGCTTTGTCGGTTTTTTCCCACGGGAAATGTTCACGGCCGAAATGGCCGTAAGCCGCGGTTTGCTGATAGATCGGGTGCAGTAGATCCAGCATCTGGATCAGGCCATAAGGACGCAGGTCGAAGAATTGGCGCACCAATGCTTCCAGACGGTCGCTGGCGATTTTCTCGGTACCGAAGGTTTCCACCATGATGGAAGTCGGTTCCGCCACACCGATGGCGTAGGAGACCTGAATTTCGCAACGATCGGCCAGGCCGGCAGCCACAATGTTTTTCGCCACGTAGCGAGCGGCATAAGCAGCGGAACGGTCGACCTTGGACGGGTCTTTACCGGAGAATGCGCCGCCGCCATGACGCGCTGCGCCGCCGTAGGTATCAACAATGATTTTACGACCGGTCAGGCCACAATCGCCCATGGGGCCGCCGATAACAAAACGGCCGGTTGGGTTGATGAAGTATTTGGTGTGGGCGGAGAGCCATTCGGCAGGCAACACCGGCTTGATGATCTCTTCCATGACCGCTTCATGCAGGTCTTTCTGCTGGATGTCTTCCGCATGCTGGGTAGACAGAACAACGGCGTCGATACCGACAATTTTGTTGTTGTCGTAAGCAAATGTGATCTGACTTTTGGCGTCCGGACGCAGCCATGGCAGCGTACCGTTCTTGCGCACTTCGGACTGGCGTTGAACCAGGCGGTGGGCGTAGGTGATCGGCGCAGGCATCAGCACTTCGGTTTCATTGGTCGCGTAGCCGAACATCAGGCCCTGATCGCCAGCGCCCTGTTCCAATGGGTTACTGCGGTCAACGCCCTGATTGATATCCGGAGACTGTTTGCCGATGGCGCTCAGAACGGCGCAGGAGTTGGCATCGAATCCCATATCGGAATGGATATAACCAATGTCACGTACCGTCCGGCGGGTAATTTCCTCAATGTCTACCCAAGCGCTGGTCGTAATCTCGCCACCTACTAATACCATGCCGGTTTTTACATAGGTTTCACAGGCGACACGGGCCTTGGGATCCTGCTCAAGAATGGCGTCAAGAACAGCGTCAGAGATCTGATCGGCAATTTTATCGGGATGCCCTTCAGAGACGGACTCGGACGTAAAAAGGTGTTTAGCCATGAGTTTTTTACCTTATAAACTTAAAGCCGTTAAGCAGTTTATCAGTCAATCAGTATGGATGGATTAACATCTGGATGGCTATTTTAGGTCAGGTTTTGCACCTATTGCCAGTGGTTTTTATGGCGGCCGGGCCATCAGTGAAGACCATCGGCATTTACGATGGAAATAAGCACGTTTTTTACTATTTTCATTTTGCTTTTCGGGGGCGGTGTCGGTATAAACGGCGAGCGGTTTTGTTGTCCGTAATCTGATAACCATCGATTGTTTCCGTGATAGCCTGACCGCATGATCTGCGGCGAGCGTGGAGGTGATAGGATTAATGATCCATTGTGTGCTGAGTGACTGGCGTTCGCCGCGCGTATCCTTTGATTTTACGGCGTTTTTGTCCCCGTCTTCCCTTCTGCCGTTTGCCCGAAGTTGCCTGTCCCGCAGCGCAACGCAGGACTCCCGAGCTGGTTAACCTACCTGCCCCGAAAAGATGAACGTAACCCGTTCTTCTGAAAATAGTTATCCCGTTATTTTCACTGGCCCGAACTTCGGAGTTCGATATCGTGCTTTACACTAATAAGAGTCATAAAACGACGGCATACTGCATGTTGCAAACAGTGTTGTTGGCAGCAGGCCATATTGTGCTGCCGTTTTTTCCGGCGAGCGCCGCTGCCGGCATCTATAACCAAGTAGGAATTAAGGGATCGCCATGTCTGACGATATGATCCACTGCTCGTCGATGGCGGGTAAATACGATACTTCTCGCTCCATGCAGGAGGTAGCTATGAATGACCGTGACGCCAGCGAAATGCTTCGTACTTACAATATTGCCTGGTGGGGCAATAACTATTACGACGTCAACGAGTTGGGACACATCAGCGTTTGTCCTGATCCGGATGTGCCGGAAGCGCGGGTCGATTTGGCTGAGCTGGTCAAAGAACGGCAACAGGATAATCAGCGTCTGCCCGCTCTGTTCTGTTTTCCGCAGATCCTTCAGCACCGGCTGCGCTCCATTAATGCGGCGTTCCGTCGCGCTCGCGAGTCTTTCGGTTACGAAGGCGGCTATTTTCTGGTGTACCCCATCAAGGTTAATCAGCATCGTCGGGTTATCGAAGCGCTGGTCAATTCCGGTGAGCCGTTAGGGCTGGAAGCGGGTTCCAAAGCTGAGCTGATGGCAGTGCTTGCTCATGCGGGCATGACCCGCACCGTGATCGTCTGCAACGGTTACAAGGATCGTGAATACATCCGGCTGGCGCTGATTGGTGAAAAAATCGGGCACAAGGTTTATCTGGTTATCGAGAAGATGACCGAAATCAAGTTGGTGCTGGAAGAAGCCGAGCGGCTGAATGTCGTGCCTCGTCTGGGGGTGCGCGCCCGTCTGGCGTCGCAGGGCTCCGGCAAATGGCAGTCCAGCGGCGGCGAAAAATCCAAGTTCGGTCTGGCAGCGGCGCAGGTGTTGCATTTAGTGGAACTGCTGCGTCAGGCCAACCGCCTCGACAGCCTGCAACTGCTGCACTTCCATCTGGGCTCTCAGTTGGCGAATATCCGCGATATCGCGACCGGTGTGCGTGAGTCGGCCCGGTTCTACGTGGAGCTGCATAAACTGGGCGTGAACATCCAGTGTTTCGACGTCGGCGGTGGTCTGGGCGTGGATTATGAAGGTACGCGCTCGCAATCCGATTGCTCCGTCAACTACGGCCTGAATGAATACGCCAATAACGTGATTTGGGGGATTGGCGAAGCTTGTAATGAATATGACCTGCCGCATCCGACCGTGATTACCGAATCCGGACGGGCGGTCACGGCTCATCATACTGTGCTGGTTTCCAACATCATCGGCGTGGAACGTAATGAATTCAGCGAACCGGAAGCGCCGTCGGAAGACGCGCCGCGTGCGCTGGAAAGCCTGTGGGGTACCTGGCAGGAGGTCAACCAGCCCGGCAATCGTCGTTCGCTGCGCGAGTGGCTGCATGACAGCCAGATGGATTTGTACGATATCCATATGCAATATACGCACGGCATGCTGGATCTGACCCAGCGCGCGCAGGCCGAGCAGCTCTATCTGAATATCTGCCAGCGTCTGCAGCAGCAGTTGGATCCGAGCAATCGCGCGCACCGTCCGATTATCGATGAACTGCAGGAACGCATGGCGGACAAACTGTACGTCAACTTCTCGCTGTTCCAGTCGATGCCGGATGCCTGGGGGATAGATCAACTGTTCCCGGTACTGCCGCTGGAGGGTCTGGATAAGCCGCCGCAGCGTCGTGCTGTGCTGTTGGATATTACCTGCGATTCCGACGGCGCCATTGATCACTACGTGGATGGCGACGGCGTCGCCACGACCATGCCGATGCCGCCGTATGACCCGGAGAACCCGCCGTTGCTGGGATTTTTCATGGTCGGCGCCTATCAGGAAATTCTTGGCAATATGCATAACCTGTTTGGCGATACCTCGACCGTGGATGTTTTCGTCTTTCAGGACGGATCCGTCGAGCTGGAAGAGTCTGACGAAGGCAATACCGTGGCGGATATGCTGGAATACGTACAATTGGATCCCGAAGTGCTCATGTCCCGTTTCCGTGATCAAGTGAAGGAAACGGATCTGGCGCCGGAGCTGCAGGCCCAGTTCCTGGAAGAGTTCGAAACCGGTCTGTACGGATATACTTATCTGGAAGACGAATAATTCATGAGAGGAACGTTGGGCACACTCTGTGTGTCCAACGTTTTTGTTTATAATTATCGTTTTTCTTCCAGGCTATCATCGCCAGGGGCTGTGTTTTCCAGCAATATTCACAGAAAGATGAATGCAATGCGCCCGCTGTTTTAATGTGCATCGAGTCTATTATTCATCTTCTGATGTCATGGAAGACCTGTGTGATGGGGCGACTAAGTGTCCCGCAATTCGAATTATTTAGGGTCTATACCCGTCATTATTCAAGTTGCCGATGCATTGACGGCGTTTGCTCACCTGGATGACTTACTGGAGTAAGCTCATCGCGATGCGTATACCTGCCGCCTTCCTGCAACGCGAATTATTGAGGGTATGTATCAGTTCACAGGGTGTTATGGGCCGCAATGGTGGTCATAGGAATAATTCATGGTTGATTTGAATCGTCAGCGACTTTTTTTTACCAGTTGTTTTTCATATGCCCTGACCGGGGCGCTGGTTATTGTAACCGGCATGGTGATGGGGGATATCGCCCAGTATTTTAATGTGCCTATCACCAGCATGAGTAATACGTTTACTTTTCTGAACGCCGGTATTCTGATTTCCATTTTCCTGAACGTGTGGCTAATGGAAGTTTTCTCCCTGAAGAAACAGCTTATTTTCGGTTTTATTCTCATCCTGTTATCAATTGTCGGTTTATTTCTGGCGGATACGCTGACTATTTTCTCTGTATGCATGTTTACGCTGGGCGTGGTCAGCGGCATTACCATGTCGATCGGTACGTTCCTGATTACTCAATTGTATGAAGGCCGGCAGCGTGGCGCGCGTCTGTTGTTTACCGATTCATTCTTCAGTATGGCCGGCACTCTGTTTCCGATTCTGGCCGCGGCTTTGTTATCTCGTCATTTCGGTTGGTACTGGGTTTATGCCTGTATCGGGCTGCTGTATGTAGTGATTCTGGTGCTGACGCTGCCGTCCGAGTTTCCGTCCATTGGTGCGGCCGACAGCGCCCGTAAAGAGACCCAAACGGCGCAGGAGAAATGGGGCGCCAACGTGCTGGTGCTGTCTATCGCCGCGCTCTGCTACATTCTCGGCCAATTGGCGTTTATCCAATGGGTGCCGGAATATGTGACCAAAACGTTCGGTATGAGTCTCGGTGATGCGGGCGGCTTGGTGGGCAGTTTCTGGACGGCTTATATGATCGGCATGTGGGTGTTCAGTTATGTGCTCAAATTCTTTGATCTGCAACGTGTTGTGACGGTATTGGCGTTGCTGGCGACGGCGTCGATGTACCTGTTTGTTTCCAGCGGCAATCCGGAACTGTTGAAATATTTCATTCTTTTCCTCGGGTTCATTTCCAGTGCCATCTACACCACGTTGATTACTCTGGGATCGCAGCAGACCCGAATGCCTTCGCCGAAGCTGGTGAACTTCATCCTGACCTGCGGCACCGTTGGCACGATGCTGACGTTTATCGTGACCGGGCCTATCGTGAGCGCGTTTAATGTCCATGCCGCGCTGGTGACGGCCAATGGTCTCTATTTTGTTGTTTTCGTTATGTGTTTCTTGCTCGGTTTTGTAACTAAACATCGTAATCACGACCATACCGGTCACGGGCACGCATAACGCCGTCGATGAGTGATGCCGAGCGGTGCGGGTTCACTCTTGCTGGCCGTAAACAGTAGGCGAAGTCCTGTATTGTTGCGGGACTTCGCATAACGCCTTTCGTTTCAGACCCCATCTCCGTCGGCACTATTGCCGCAGCTGAAGAGATCACGGCAGCGCATGCCCGGTTTTGCCGTGCAAACATAACGAGTAAATCGACGCGAATATCCGATATGCGGGTATGTCGGGCGTTGTTTGCCCACATGGCAAGTTGATCGCCTGAATGGGAACGGTGTTGAGTCTGGCCGCGTCAGCCAAGGTGGGGGTTCGCTTTCTAGAGATCGCGCCCGTGCGGCTGCATGACAGGTTCTGCTTTAACGAATAACCGCTCCCTTTTCTGTTCAGGGAGACGCCGGGAGAGCCGTGAAATAATAGAAAAATCTGGTATTGCGTGTGTGCTCACAGGTCAGCCAGCGAATCCTGCTTTTCTGCCCGTTGTTCCATGTGCAATCAGACGGGTTTTCATGTACATTTGTGCGTATCCTTTCTTTGTCTTTTCGATATAACGTATTGATTAATATGTCTTATGTTCGTCAAGGCAATTGTTCAATCCGATCTGGAGTCAAACATGTCCTCTCGTAAAGAACTTGCCAATGCCATCCGCGCGTTAAGTATGGATGGTGTGCAGAAGGCCAAATCTGGTCATCCGGGCGCACCGATGGGTATGGCCGATATCGCCGAGGTTTTGTGGCGTGATTACCTCAACCATAACCCGGGCAATCCGAGCTGGGTCAACCGCGACCGCTTTGTACTGTCCAATGGTCACGCCTCCATGCTGATCTACAGTCTGTTGCATTTGACGGGGTATGATCTGCCGATTGAAGAGCTGAAAAATTTCCGTCAACTCCATTCCAAAACGCCGGGACACCCGGAAGTGGGTTATACGCCGGGCGTAGAAACCACCACCGGGCCGTTGGGGCAGGGGATCGCCAACGCGGTCGGTATGGCTATCGCCGAACGCACGCTGGCCGCGCAGTTTAACCGTCCGGGCCATGACATCGTCGATCACCATACCTATGCCTTTCTGGGCGATGGCTGCATGATGGAAGGGATCTCCCATGAAGTGTGTTCGCTGGCCGGCACGCTGAAATTGGGCAAACTGATCGCGTTCTACGATGACAACGGTATTTCCATTGATGGTCATGTTGACGGCTGGTTCACTGATGATACCGCCGCTCGCTTCGAATCCTATGGTTGGCAGGTTATTCGCGGCATTGACGGCCACGATGCCGACGCTATTCATCAGGCTATTGCACAGGCTCAGCGCGTGACGGATAAACCGTCCCTGCTGATGTGCAAAACCGTTATCGGTTTTGGTTCTCCGAACAAAGCCGGTACTCATGACTCGCACGGCGCGCCGCTGGGTGATGCCGAAGTGGCCGCCACCCGCGAACAGCTGGGTTGGAAATACGGTCCGTTTGAAATCCCGGCGGAAATCTATGCCGCGTGGGATGCCCGCGAAACCGGTAAGAACAAAGAGGCCGCCTGGCAGCAGGCATTCAACGCTTACGCCAGCGCCTACCCGGAATTGGCGGCGGAGTTTACTCGTCGCAGTAGCGGTGAACTGCCCGCCAACTGGCAGCAGGAATCCACGAAGGTGATTGAACAGCTGCAGGCCAATGCCGCCAAGATCGCCAGTCGTAAAGCTTCTCAGAACGCGCTGGAAGCCTATGGCAAATTGCTGCCGGAATTCCTGGGCGGCTCTGCCGATCTGGCGCCCAGCAACCTGACTATCTGGTCTGGCTCCAAAGCGCTGAATGAAGACCCAGCGGGCAACTATATCCACTACGGCGTGCGTGAGTTCGGCATGACCGCGATTGCCAACGGTATCGCGTTGCACGGCGGTTTTGTACCTTATACCGCGACCTTCCTGATGTTCGTGGAATATGCCCGCAACGCTGTGCGTATGGCGGCGCTGATGAAGGTTCGCAGCATTTATGTCTACACCCATGACTCTATCGGGCTGGGCGAAGACGGCCCGACCCATCAGCCGGTTGAACAGTTGGCCAGCCTGCGTGTTACGCCGAACATGAGTACCTGGCGTCCGGCGGATCAGGTAGAAACCGCGGTGGCTTGGAAGTATGCCATCGAGCGTAAAGACGGCCCGACGGCGCTGATTCTGTCTCGTCAGAATCTGGCTCAACAGGAGCGTACCGCTCAGCAACTGGCGGATGTCGTAAAAGGCGCGTACGTGCTGAAAGACAGCAACGGTCAACCCGACGTGATCCTGATCGCGACGGGTTCCGAAGTTGAACTGGCGGTTTCCGCCTGGCAGAAACTGACGGACGAAGGTATCAAGGCTCGCGTGGTTTCCATGCCGTCCACCGATGCTTTCGATAAGCAGACTTCCGCTTACCGCGAAGCGGTATTGCCGTCTTCGGTAAGTGCCCGTGTGGCGATCGAAGCCAGCATTGCTGATTTCTGGTACAAGTATGTCGGTTTGAACGGTGCCATCGTTGGCATGGAACGCTTCGGCGAATCCGCACCTGCGGAGAAACTGTTCGAAGAATTTGGCTTTACCACCGATAACGTGGTCGCTAAAGCGAAAGCGTTGTTGAAATAAGTGCATCAGCGCTGAGATTGCCAAAGGCCGGGAGTATCCCGGCCTTTTTTGATCTGCACCGAGATAGGGCAGCAAAGCGTGCGGTAATTTTTTGATGTGAGTCACTGTTCTGGCATCCGTTTCCCCGGTGTATTCCTTTTGGTTCTTATTTTGTTTATCCTAGCTGAAGCGTTTCAGTCATCGTTCTGACGGCATTTTTCGGGGCTGCAGATCGGGGGGACTGGCATATAACAAGCGGTTTATTCCTGACGACGTACTGATTATCCTATTACGCGCACGCTTTTATCATTACACAGGGATTTTCATGGCAATCCGTATTGCGATAAACGGTTTTGGCCGCATTGGCCGCAGCGTACTGCGGGCATTGTACGAGTCCGGTCGGCGGGCCGAAATGGTGGTGGTGGCGATCAATGAGCTGGCCAGCGCCGAAGGTATTGCCCATCTGCTTAAATATGACAGTAGCCACGGTCGTTTCTCATGGGATGTACGTCAGGAGTGTGATCGGTTGTCGGTCGGCGACGATACTATCCGTTTGTTACATCAGGCGGATATTCATGCGTTGCCCTGGAAAGAGCTGGGTGTCGATGTGGTGCTGGATTGCAGTGGTGTATACGGCAGTCGGGCGGATGGCGAGGCCCATTTGGCCGCCGGTGCTAAAAAGGTGCTGTTTTCACATCCCGGAGCGCCGGATTTGGATGCCACCGTCGTATACGGCGTTAACCATGCCGATTTGCTATCGACGCATCGTCTGGTGTCCAACGCTTCCTGTACCACCAATTGCATCATACCGATCATCAAGCTGTTGGATGACTCGTTTGATATAGAAAGCGGTACTGTTACGACGATTCATGCCTCTATGAACGATCAACCGGTCATTGATGCCTATCATCATGATTTGCGCCGCACCCGGGCGGCAAGCCAGTCTATCATTCCGGTGGATACCAAACTGGCGGTGGGGATTACGCGATTTTTTCCGAAGTTCGCTGACCGTTTTGAGGCAATTTCCGTGCGGGTGCCGACCATTAACGTGACGGCCATCGACTTGAGCGTTAGCGTGAAAAAAGCGGTAAATGTGAATGAAATCAATACACTTTTCCGTCAGTCAGCGCAGGATGCATTTCGTGGTATAGTTGACTATACCGAATTACCGCTGGTTTCCGCGGATTTTAACCACGATCCCCATAGTGCGATTGTGGATGGCACGCAAACCCGGGTCAGCGGCCAGCATCTGGTTAAAACGCTGGTCTGGTGTGATAACGAATGGGGCTTTGCCAACCGGATGTTGGACACAACACAGGCAATGGCGGCCTGCGGTTTCTGATAGTCGGTACCGGTGCGCCGGTATCTCGTTCAAGCAACTTTGAAGAGAATCAACAAGAGGATTCACCATGGCTGTAATTAAGATGACCGATCTGGATCTGGCTGGTAAACGTGTGTTGATCCGTGCGGATCTAAACGTGCCGGTTAAAGATGGCAAAGTGACGTCTGACGCACGTATCCGTGCATCATTGCCGACCATTGAAATTGCCCTGAAACAGGGAGCTCGCGTGATGGTGACGTCTCATCTGGGGCGCCCGACCGAAGGCGAATACAACGAAGAGTTCTCCCTGCTGCCGGTGGTGAATTACCTGAAAGATCACCTGTCTTCTCCGGTGCGTCTGGCCAAAGATTACCTGGACGGCGTTGATGTCGCCGAAGGCGAACTGGTCGTACTGGAAAACGTTCGTTTCAACAAAGGCGAGAAGAAAGACGACGAAGCACTGTCCAAAAAATATGCCGCATTGTGCGATGTATTCGTGATGGATGCGTTCGGTACGGCTCACCGTGCCCAGGCGTCCACGCACGGCGTGGGCAAATTTGCGCCGATCGCCTGTGCCGGCCCGCTGCTGTCCGATGAACTGGAAGCGCTGGGCAAAGCGCTGGGTAATCCGGCTCGTCCGATGGTTGCCATCGTCGGCGGTTCCAAAGTCTCTACCAAACTGACCGTTCTGGACTCGCTGTCCAAGATCGCTGATCAGCTGATTGTCGGCGGCGGCATTGCCAATACTTTCGTTGCTGCCCAGGGGCACAACGTGGGTAAATCCCTGTACGAAGCGGAACTGATTCCTGAAGCGAAAAAACTGCTGGAAACCTGTGATATTCCGGTTCCGAGCGACGTGCGTGTTGCGACCGAGTTTTCCGAAACTGCAACGGCGACGCTGAAATCCGTGACTGCAATTAAAGATGACGAGCAGATTCTGGATCTGGGCGATGTGTCCGCCGAGCGTCTGGCCGATATCCTGAAAAATGCCAAAACCATTCTGTGGAACGGCCCGGTCGGCGTATTTGAATTCCCGAACTTCCGTAAAGGAACGG
The DNA here is from genome assembly GCF_014855505.1 of Musicola keenii. Lineage (NCBI taxonomy): Bacteria > Pseudomonadati > Pseudomonadota > Gammaproteobacteria > Enterobacterales > Pectobacteriaceae > Musicola > Musicola keenii. Next base: position 78,234 of record NZ_JAAWVW010000007.1, read on the forward strand.
AAATCATCGCCCAGGCTATCGCCAACAGTGATGCTTTCTCCATCGCCGGCGGCGGCGACACACTGGCGGCGATTGATCTGTTCGGTATTGCCGACAAGATTTCCTACATCTCCACGGGCGGCGGCGCCTTCCTGGAGTTTGTCGAAGGCAAGAAACTGCCTGCGGTCGTCATGCTGGAAGAGCGTGCACGGCAGTAATCGATATCGGGACGGGAGTGTGCTTTCGTCCCTTGCGGCCTGACTGGAGTATCGGGCCGCCGTTAAAGTAACCATTGAGTCTCTAACCCTCCACGGCCAACGAAACAGGACACGTAACATGTCTAAAATCTTTGATTTCGTAAAACCTGGCGTCATCACCGGTGATGACGTGCAGAAAGTTTTCGCAATTGCCAAAGAAAACAAGTTTGCACTGCCGGCAGTTAACTGCGTCGGTACTGATTCCATCAATGCAGTACTGGAAGCCGCAGCCAAAGTACGTGCGCCGGTCATCGTTCAGTTCTCCAACGGCGGCGCTGCGTTTACCGCGGGCAAAGGTCTGAAAGCCGAAGGCCAGCAGGCGGCTATTTTGGGTGCGATTTCTGGCGCTCACCATGTTCATCAGATGGCTGAACACTATGGTATTCCGGTGATTCTGCATACTGACCATTGCGCGAAAAAACTGCTGCCGTGGCTCGACGGCCTGCTGGATGCGGGCGAGAAGCACTACGCAGCTACCGGCAAACCGCTGTTCTCTTCCCATATGATCGACCTGTCTGAAGAGTCTCTGGAAGAAAACATCGAAATCTGCAGCAAATATCTGGCTCGCATGGCGAAGCTGGACATGACGCTGGAAATTGAACTGGGTTGCACTGGCGGGGAAGAGGATGGCGTGGATAACAGCCATCTGGATAACTCTGCGCTGTATACCCAGCCGGAAGACGTGGCTTATGCGTATGAAAAACTGAACGCCATTAGCCCTCGTTTCACCATCGCGGCTTCCTTCGGCAACGTGCATGGCGTGTACAAGCCGGGCAACGTGCAGTTGACGCCGAAAATCCTGCGTAACTCCCAGGAGTTCGTCTCCAAGAAGTTCAACCTGCCGCACAATAGCCTAGACTTCGTTTTCCACGGTGGTTCTGGTTCTACGGCGGAAGAGATTGCTGAAGCAGTCAGCTACGGCGTGGTGAAGATGAACATTGATACCGATACTCAGTGGGCAACCTGGGAAGGTATTCTGAACTACTACAAGAAAAACGAAGGCTATCTGCAGGGCCAGTTGGGCAACCCGGAAGGGGAAGACAAGCCGAACAAGAAATACTATGATCCGCGCGTATGGTTGCGTGCTGGTCAGGCCAGCATGGTAGCCCGTCTGGAAAAAGCGTTTAAAGAGCTGAACGCTGTCGACGTTCTGTAATAACACGCCAGAATATACATTCAGGGCTCCCCCACGGGAGCCTTATTTTTATCCGCCGCATATCGGTCGGGATGATGGGTTCGTCTATACACAGCCTGAGTTTTTTCAAAGACAGGAGAATAATATGGAAGACCTGAACGTAACTGAAAGTGTCAATCGCCTGCAGCACTGGCTGGTTGATAACCAGAACCTTTTACTACAGTACGCTGTGAATATCGTCGCGGCTTTTATCATTCTTATTGTTGGGTTAATCGTCGCGCGTATTGTCGCCAATACGCTTAATCGATTGATGACGGCGCGGCATATCGACGCTACGGTGGCTGATTTCCTTTCCGCGTTGGTGCGATACGGTATTATCGCGTTCACCCTGATTGCCGCGTTAAGTCGCATTGGCGTACAAACCACCTCGGTCATTGCTGTCTTAGGTGCTGCCGGTTTGGCAGTCGGCTTGGCATTGCAGGGGTCGTTGTCAAATTTTGCGGCTGGGGTGTTGCTGGTTATCTTCAGGCCTTTTCGTAGCGGTGAGGCCGTCGATCTGGGGGGCATTGCCGGTACCGTGATTCAAGTCCAGATCTTCTCGACAACCTTGCGTACCGCCGACGGCAAAATCATCGTGGTGCCGAATGGCAAAGTGATCGCGGGCAATATCATCAACAGTTCCCGTGAGCCGGATCGTCGGACGGAAATCATCGTCGGCGTGGCCTATGACGCGGATATCGATGTGGTGAAAACAGTGCTTGGTGATATCGTCGCCGCCGACAAGCGTATCCAGCATGAAAAGGAGGTCATTATTCGTCTGAACGAGATGGCGCCGTCATCACTTAATTTTGTGGTGCGAGTCTGGACCACCAATGGAGATGCCATGCCGGTATACTGGGACTTACTGGAGAATTTCAAACGGGCGTTGGATCAACATAAAATCGGTATCCCATACCCCCAGTTGGATGTGCACCTGCACCAGAATACCGCAGTGCCGCAGGCATCGCGGGATATTCCAACGCTGTAACTGCTGCTGCCGCGGATGCTATGAATTCGGTTTCGGCCCGACGATCGTCGGGCCGTTTTGTTATTAATCATGCTAATGACAGATTAATATTTCCCATTTCCGTTAATGATATACACCTCATACACTGCCGACATGATTGAACTGGTTGGGGATATGTAGGAAATGACGATGATTTATTGGCAAGGTTTCTTTCTGGGGGCTGCGATGATTTTGCCGCTAGGGCCGCAAAATATGTTTGTGATGAACCAGGGAATCCGTCGCCATTACCATCTGACCATTGCGTTGATATGTTCATTAAGCGATATGGCGTTGATTTGTGCTGGCGTGTTCGGCGGTAGCGCGTTGCTGACGCAGTCGGTGTTGTTGATGATGCTGGTCACTTGGGGAGGCGTAGCATTTCTGCTGTGGTATGGCTGGGGTGCCATACGGATTGCATGCCAGCGTGATATCCAACTGAATGATGCGAAAATCAGCCGTGAAAGCCGTTGGCGCATTATGCTGACGCTGCTTGCTGTCACCTGGCTTAACCCGCATGTGTATCTGGATACTTTCGTTGTGTTGGGCAGTCTGGGCGGCAGGTTGGAAACCGGCGAGCGAAGCTGGTTTGCGTTGGGCTCGATAACGGCGTCGTTTGTGTGGTTCTTCGGGTTGGCGGTTTTGGCTTCGTGGTTTGCGCCTTGGCTGCGTTCCGTCCGTTGTCAGCGGGTTATCAATCTTTTCGTCGGTGCAGTTATGTGGAGTATGGCGTTGCAGCTGGCGCACGATGGTTGGCAACATCTGTGAGATCGTTGATTGGCCCGGTCAGATTCGGAACTTCTCCTATATTGAGAAAGGGCAGCCTTTCGTTAAGGTGTCCGGTACTGTTTCATCGCCGTATCCATCTGATGGCGATGATGGCGCAGAGATAGAGGGTATCGCGTGAAACTGAAAAATCTGACCATGGCTACCTTGCTGGGGAGTTGTGTTTTTGCCACCTCGGCGCTGGCCAACAATGAATTGCCGAATGGCCCTCATGTCGTCACCTCCGGGACGGCAAGCGTAGAGGCCTTTCCGGATCTCGCCCGTCTGGTCATTGAAGTGAGTGTCTCGTCAAAAGAAGCGGTCGATGCCAAGAAGCAGGTTGATAACCGAGTGGCGCAGTATGTTGATTTTCTGGTTCGGAATGGCGTTGATAAGCCGGATATCAATGCCGCCAACCTGAATACCCGACCAGAGTACGATTATCAGAAAAACGGCGGTTCGGTATTGAAGGGATATCGTGCGGTTCGGCAAGTGGAAGTGACATTACGCCAGTTAGACAAATTGGACGCATTGTTGGATGGCGCGCTGAAGGCTGGTTTGAATGAAATCCGCATGGTGGATTTTGGGGTATCCAATCCGGATACTTATCGTGAGCAAGCGCGCAAAAAAGCGATAGAACAGGCGACTCATCAGGCTCAGTCACTGGCGGCTGGCTTTAATACAACGCTGGGGCCGATTTATAGCATTCGCTACCATGTTTCAAATTATCAGCCGATGCCGGTCGCGCGTATGCTGAAAGCCACCGAGGCGTTGGCACCGAACGATGTCGCGCAAACCTATCAGCAGCAGGCGATACATTTCGACGATCAGGTCGATGTGGTATTTGAATTACAACGGAACCGTTGATTCAACGCGCGGTAACAGATGAGCAGCGCTATCGCTATGGGGGTGGAGCCGGTCTGCTAAGACTGGCGAAGCACCTGATGCCCGTGGGTCAACAAGGCATCCGTCACTTTCCTCATCATCCGGCTTTCCGGCGCGAAGCGATGCCAGTACAGCATTCGGCGCTGGAACAGACCGGGCGTCAAATCGATCAGGTCGCTGCTTGCCAGCTCTTTTTCTATCTGCAGATGCGGGATCATACAGCAGGTCGTACCTTGCCGAGCCAGTTGTACAAACGCTTCGGATGAGTTAACGATGTGGCAAGGAACGCTGCCGGGCGGTAGTTCGAAGTTTTGTTGCAAAAATGCCTGATGCATGTCGTCGAGATGGTCGAAAGCAACAGCGGGAGCTCGCAGCAGCGCGGAGCGGGTTACACCGTTGGGGAAATAGCGGTTCGCGAACTCCGGAGACGCTACAAATAAATAGTCCAACGCCCCCAGTTTATCGACCAGACAACTGGGCAGCGGCTGCGATTGAATACTGACGGCGCCAACTACCTCTCCGCGGCGCAGGCGCTCCTGGGTTCGGGTTTCGTCTTCCACCTGCAGATTAAGGCGTATTGGTGAATCCACCAGCACCGGTTGCAATGCTGGCAGCAGCCAGGTTGCCAGACTGTCGGCGTTCACCGCCAAAGAGAGTAATAATGGTGTTTCGTTACCGTTTTCATTACCCAGCCACTCTTCTTCCAGTAGTTCGACCTGATGCAGCAGAGCCAGTAGTTTTTGCCCTTGCTCCGTGGGGCGAGGAGGAATCGTTCTAACGAGCAGGGGTTGACCGAAAAGGTTCTCCAACTGTTTGATGCGCTGTGAAACCGCGGATTGGGTAATGCAGAGTTTTTGAGCAGCGCGTTCAAAACCACGCTCACGGATTACGGCGTCCAGCGCCTGAAGGGTGCGATAGTCCGGGCGTTTCATGAAGTTGAAGAATCCTCTGAAAAAAAACTGTTCTGGCACTATGCCACATTTCTCAGGGCAATCGCCGAAAAAAATCATGTCGAAGCCCGAGTACGGTGGAGCTTTGTATGCCGAATGCCGGACAAATTCCTCCTTTTGCCCCTGTCATGCCTTATAATACGCACACGTTTTCGTCGTAATAACAGGCATACACCATGACGCAGGATGAACTGAAAAAGGCCGTTGGTTGGGCCGCACTGGATTATGTCCGGCCCGGGACGATTGTTGGCGTAGGTACGGGGTCTACCGCCGCACACTTTATTGACGCATTGGGTACGATCAAGGATCAGATTAAAGGCGCTGTATCCAGCTCTGATGCGTCGACTGCCAAACTGAAAAGCCTGGGTATCCCGGTCTTTGATTGTAATGATGTCGATGCGCTGGATGTTTACGTCGATGGCGCTGATGAAATTAATCCCCACATGCAGATGATCAAAGGCGGCGGCGCGGCGTTGACGCGCGAGAAAATTGTTGCAGCCATTTCCCGCCAATTTGTGTGCATAGTGGATGCCTCAAAGCAGGTTGAGGTGCTGGGTAAGTTCCCGTTGCCGGTGGAAGTCATTCCAATGGCTCGCACTTATGTCACCCGCGAGCTGACTAAACTGGGCGGTCGCCCGCTGTATCGTGACGGCGTATTGACGGATAACGGCAACATTATCCTGGACGTACATGACTTTGATTTATCTGATGCGGTGGCTATGGAGAATCGCATCAACGGTATTGCTGGCGTGGTGACTGTCGGGCTGTTTGCCAACCGAGGTGCTGATGTGGCGCTGGTCGGAATGGCCGATGGCGTCAAAACCGTTCGATTGAAGTAATCTTACGCGCCTCACGTCATCATCCGGCTACGGTGTAAACCTGGCCGGATTTTTTTATCTCAAAAAACCACTCTTGTTAACGGCTCATTTTTGGTACTTAATATCAGTTTCTCTTATTTGGTATCATCGCTGTCTGGCTCAAGTGACGGTTGGTAGCATTTATCGCCGTATAAGCCGGGTGGCTGAGCAGCAGGGTAACTGGTGTAGGCAATCGTTTGTATTGCCGCCTGCGTAATTTTTGTTATGTTTGCTGAGGTCGGTTTGTAGACCGTCGCATCTGAAGTCTGAAAATAAGGTCGGGAAATGGCAAAGGTATCACTGGAAAAAGACAAGATTAAGTTTCTGTTGTTGGAAGGCGTACATCAGAGTGCGGTTGAGAATCTTCGCGCTGCGGGGTACACCAACATTGAATACCATAAAGGCGCACTGGATCCTGAGTCATTAAAAGCCTCAATCCGCGATGCGCATTTTGTAGGCATTCGCTCACGTACTCATCTGACGGAAGAGATTTTTGCCGCTGCGGAAAAGCTGGTGGCCGTCGGGTGTTTCTGCATCGGTACTAATCAAGTGGAACTGCCTGCTGCAACCAAACGCGGTATTCCAGTGTTCAACGCGCCTTTTTCCAACACTCGTTCTGTCGCTGAAATGGTGATCGGCGAATTGTTGCTGATGTTGCGCGGCATTCCTTCCGCTAATGCTAATGCGCATCGCGGTATCTGGCACAAGCAGGCGGTCGGCTGTTATGAGGCTCGCGGCAAGAAGCTGGGCATCATCGGTTATGGTCACATCGGCACTCAGCTTGGTATTTTGGCCGAAGGGCTGGGGATGCATGTTTACTTCTATGATATTGAAAGCAAGCTACCGTTGGGTAATGCTCAACAGGTGCGCCATCTGTCTGATCTGCTGAACATGAGCGATGTGGTCAGTCTGCATGTACCGGAGACGGACAGTACCCAAAATATGATCAATGCGGATGCGTTAGCGCTGATGAAGCCCGGTTCGATTCTGATCAATGCGTCGCGCGGTACTGTGGTAGATATTCCCGCCCTGTGTGAGGCGCTGCGCAGTAAGCATCTTTCTGGCGCAGCCATTGATGTATTCCCGACAGAGCCTGCTACCAACAGCGATCCTTTTGTTTCCCCGCTGAGCGAATTCGATAATGTCTTACTGACTCCGCATATTGGCGGTTCAACACAGGAAGCGCAGGAAAATATTGGGGATGAAGTCGCTGGCAAACTGGCGAAATATTCCGATAACGGTTCTACGCTCTCAGCGGTCAATTTCCCTGAAGTTTCTTTGCCGGCCCACGGTGAACGCGCCAGCCGTCTGTTGCACATCCATGAAAACCGTCCAGGCGTCATGACGCAAATTAACAATATCTTTGCTGCTCAGGGCATCAATATTGCCGCACAGTATCTGCAGACCAGCGCTGAAATCGGTTATGTGGTGATCGACGTGGAAACTGACGGTGCGGATACAGCATTGCAGCTAATGAAGGCTATTCCAGGCACGATCCGTGCTCGCCTGCTTTATTGATCCACCCCACTTTGCCATTTTGAAAAAATCCAGTCGCCGCTAGCGGGGCTGGATTTTTTAATTATCCTTACCAACTTGTCATCGGAAATGAAGCGCTGTTTGCAAGCGAGACGTTATACCGTCTGGTGTTTTTATCTCTCCACGTGTTATTCGCACTACCCGGTGAAAATACCAATTTGATCTACTTCACAGATATAAGACCTTTTAAATGCGTTAAAGACGAACTTTACGGTGGCGTATTATCGATTATCTGGACAGTAAGTGAATTGTTATATGTTCTCGGTATTTACCGTACATCTTTGGGATCTTGAGTAATACCTTTTCTTATCTGAATAGAATTTTGTTATATTAAAAAAGAAACATCGTTTCATTTTAATGATGTCTAGCCCCCGTATCCGACGCATGTGATTTTTTCATTTATTAGCATGGATTCTAGCCAGGCAATCTGACTAGGTATAATGCTGTAAGTCTTTGTATTTTATTATGGCGTAGGATACGAATAGTATCTTTAGCGTTAAAGCGAGAAATCGGAATGGCAGAACAAAAAAGAAAAATTTCTTCGGTAAACAATGTTCGTCTGGTGACGTTTTTCATTACGTTGTTGACGATCATTCTGTTGTTGTTTGCACTTTCTATCGGCACCGCGAGCTACTTTTTGAAACAGAGTAACGATGCGTTAGATATGGCTAATCAGGCATCGGATACGCGCTCGGGAATTAGCAGCAGTATGGATCAACTGCGTGTCGCTCGTCAGTTGCTGGTTCAGGCGGTGGCAGCGTCGAGAATTGGTGATAAAGATTCATATAATCAGTCATTTAAAGAAGCTAACGATCGAATTAATAGTTCCAAAAAACGATTCGACGAATACATGGCCCGTGTCGATCAGTCTTCGGAAGAAAAGGCGCTAGATAGCGAATTGACGGCCAGTTACAACGCTTACCGTAATAACGTACTGTTGCCTATGGTGGAGATGGTGCGTGGTGGTGAGTTCGAGAGCGTTATTGAGCTAGAGACAACATTAGCGCGACAGCTGGACAATAACTATGCACTTCCTGTTCGTAAGGAGGTGAAGTATCTGAGTGAGTATGCGAGCCGGATCAATACCGAGGCGGAAAGAAAGTCCAATTTGGGATACACCCTGATGGGAACGGCATTTGTGTTGTCGATTGTGTTAGCTGTGCTCAGCTATTTTATCATTCGCAGAGCAGTCCTGATGCCGGTGGATATTCTGATTGCTCGCATTCAGAACATTGCCAGGGGGGATTTGACGCAGCCGCCTGTCGATTTGGGACGTAATGAAATAGGTATTCTTGGTAAGAATCTTCAACAGATGCAGGATTCGCTGACGAATACCGTTTCAATCGTGCGTGATGGTGCTGATTCTATTTATCAGGGCGCGTCCGAGATTAGCGTGGGTAACGTCGATCTGTCTTCTCGTACTGAACAGCAAGCAGCGGCTCTTGAGCAGACGGCTGCCAGCATGGAAGAGTTGACTTCTACAGTGAAGCAGAACTCCGACAACGCCAGTCACGCCAGTCAACTGGCCCGTAATGCTTCTACCAAAGCAGAGCAGGGCGGCGATATTGTGAAGGAAGTAGTTACTACGATGAGCAATATTTCTGCCAGCTCCAGAAAAATTTCAGAAATTACCAGTGTTATCAATAGCATTGCATTCCAAACCAATATTCTGGCGTTGAATGCAGCTGTTGAGGCGGCGCGGGCAGGCGAACAAGGGCGGGGTTTTGCCGTCGTGGCCGGTGAGGTACGAAATCTGGCTCAGCGAAGCGCTCAGGCAGCGAAAGAAATAGAATCCCTTATTGGTGAGTCGGGACGTTTGGTTGATTCCGGCTCGGAGCTGGTAAGTCGGGCGGGCGCAACGATGGATGAAATCGTGAATGCTGTCGTCAGTGTGACGGATATTATGGGGGAAATCGCATCCGCCTCCGATGAGCAACGCCGCGGCATTGAGCAGGTCAATCAGGCGGTTGTCGAAATGGAGGGATCAACCCAGCAAAATGCTGCCTTGGTTCAAGAGGCCTCTTCTGCTGCTGCATCTTTGGAGTCTCAGGCAGAGCGGCTGACTCAGGCTGTCTCTGTATTCAAATTGCGTTCTTATACTGAAAAAGCCCCCCTCACTGTCGTGGCACCACGTCAAAATCAGCCGCTGGTGCCTGTAACGGCGACCGCAGCGATAGGCCATGGGAAGAAAAAGCCTGGCGACGATCAGAACTGGACGGTTTTTTAACGTTGATGCGAAAGGCTATCTGTCAGAGATCTCTCGATTATTTAGCTTGAAGAATCAATGCAATAAAGAAACGGCTTCCCGTTTGGGAAGCCGTTATACGCTGAACAGAGTGGACGCCGCTCTTCTAGCTAGATAATGCAATGCGGCTTTAAACGTGGGCAATCAGACGACTCAGGCCATCCTCTTGTATTTGATACGGTGAGGTTCCAAGGCCTCTGCACCCAAAGTACGTTTTTTATATTCTTCATATTCTGTGAAGTTGCCTTCAAAGAACTCCACTCTGCCTTCATCCTGATAATCGATGATGTGTGTGGCGATGCGATCCAAGAACCAGCGGTCATGGGAGATGACCATCGCACAGCCAGGAAATTCCAGCAGGGCGTTTTCCAGTGCTCGTAATGTTTCGATATCCAGGTCGTTAGTCGGTTCGTCGAGCAGCAACATGTTGCCGCCAACCTGCAGCAGTTTCGCCAGATGTACGCGACCGCGTTCACCGCCTGAAAGCTCGCCGATACGCTTACCCTGATCTACACCTTTAAAGTTGAACCGACCGACATAAGCCCGGCTCGGGATTTCAAAGTTGCCGATCCGCATGATGTCCTGCCCGCCTGACACCTCTTCCCACACGGTTTTGTTGTTGTCCATACTGTCGCGGAATTGATCAACAGAAGCCAACTGGACGGTGTCGCCGAGTGTAATCGTGCCGGCGTCCGGTTGTTCCTGACTGGACAACAGACGGAACAGGGTGGATTTACCCGCACCGTTAGGGCCGATGATACCGACGATGGCGCCTTTCGGGATGTTGAACGACAAGTTATCGATCAGCACCCGGTCGCCATAGGATTTAGTCAATGCCGCCACTTCCAGCACCTTATCGCCCAAGCGGGGGCCGGGTGGAATGAACAATTCACTGGTTTCATTGCGTTTTTGATATTCGACGCTGTTGAGTTCATCAAAGCGTGCCAGACGGGCCTTGCCTTTGGCCTGACGTCCTTTCGGATTCTGGCGAACCCACTCCAGTTCTTTTTCGATGGACTTGCGGCGAGCTGCCTCAGATGCAGCCTCCTGCGCCAGACGCTGATCCTTCTGCTCCAGCCAGGATGAATAGTTGCCTTCCCAAGGGATGCCTTCGCCACGATCCAGCTCAAGAATCCAACCAGCGACGTTGTCGAGGAAATAGCGATCATGGGTAATGGCCACGACGGTTCCTTCATAATCGTGCAGGAAGCGCTCCAGCCAGGCGACGGATTCGGCATCCAGATGGTTGGTCGGTTCGTCTAGCAGTAGCATGTCCGGTTTTTCCAGCAGCAGACGGCAGATAGCAACACGACGGCGTTCACCACCAGACAGGTGGGCGATTTTTGCATCCCATGGTGGCAAACGCAGTGCATCCGCTGCACGCTCAAGTTGGTTATCCAGATTATGCCCATCATGAGCCTGGATGATGGCTTCTAATTCACCCTGTTCTTTAGCCAGTTTGTCAAAATCTGCTTCCGGATCCGCATAGGCAGCATAGACTTCATCCAAACGAGTCAGCGCATTTTTTACTTCTGAAACCGCTTCTTCTATGGTTTCCCGAACCGTCTGTTCTAGGTTCAGTTGCGGTTCCTGGGGCAGGTAGCCGATTTTGATGCCCGGCTGCGGGCGGGCCTCGCCTTCGATGTCTTTATCGATGCCGGCCATAATGCGCAGCAAAGTGGATTTACCTGCGCCATTAAGCCCCAAAACGCCGATTTTGGCGCCTGGAAAGAAACTAAGGGAGATATTTTTCAGAATATGACGCTTCGGTGGTACGACTTTACCGACGCGATGCATAGTATAAACGTATTGAGCCACGTTGCTCTGAGCCTCTTTCTGTCTGTCCGGTTTAGCGTTATGCCATAAAAGCATGGCGCATGTGGGGGCATGAACCTTGGGAGTTGGACTCCTGCGGTCAAAAGTATTTTCTGTTGACGGAGTTTAGCTGTTTTCAACGTTCAATCCCAGCCGTACTGCGGTAGTGATGCCTGCTTTGCGGGGGAGGTTCCTTCAGGCTGCAAGATGTGGCCGGGATGTTGAGCAACATTGCGAGCGAGTTCCGGAATCGCACCTAAAAGACATCTTTTTTCTCCGCATCGACAGAGGTTCAGCGTATCGTTGCCAACCAGTCTGTGACACACTTGCTCGGTATGAAAACGCTTGCCATGGTTACAAGAGCGCTTGTTGTGAGTGTGGGTGCTTACGTTCAGCGGTGGTATTCAGAAGCGGTAACGAATTGAGGTTGGGGCTGTCATGTTCAAAGTAGGATATTGGCGTTATATCGTTGCAGGGGTGTGTCTGGTCGGCGCGTCATGTCAGGTTTTTGCTGATTCTTTGGATGAGCAGCGTCAGCGCTATCAACAGATCAAACTTGCGTGGGATAGTAATCAACTGGATGTGGTGTCTCAACTGATGCCAACGCTGCGAGATTATCCGCTTTATCCTTATCTTGAGTATCGGGCTTTGACTCAGGATGTTTCCCTTCTCAGCATTGTGCAGGTTAAACAGTTTATTGCTACGCATCCGACCCTGCCTGCCGTTCGAACACTGAATAACAATTTTATCAATGAGCTGGCGCGGCGTCAGGATTGGAGCGGGTTGTTGTCGTTCAGCCCCGAGCAACCTAAACCCGTTGCTGCGCGCTGTAATTATTTGTATGCGCGTCTGATGGTGAACCAGCCCCAGGGTATTTGGGATCAAACCCGAGATATCTGGTTAACCGGTCGTTCCTTACCTCCTTCCTGCGACAAGTTGTTTACTGCCTGGCAGCAGAATGGCGGAATGACATCGATGATGGTTCTTGAGCGTATGCGTTTGGCCATGGGGGAAGGCAATAGCGGTTTAGTGAGCCATCTGGCGAGACAGCTTCCCCCTGATTATAAAACGATTACCGATGCTCTATTGAGACTGCAAAATACGTCGACCAAGACGGTGGAACGTTTTGCCCGCACTGTTGGCCCGACAGATTTCACCCGTAAAGCCTTATTGGCCGCATTTAGCCGTATCGCCAGACAAGATCCGGATAGCGCCCGTTCGTTGTTGCCTCAGCTGGTGAGATTGCAGCGGTTCGGAAGCCAGGATCGACAGACAATGGATGAGGATGTGGCATGGCGTTTTATGGGGACTGACGTTTCGGATGAGCAGGCTCGGTGGCGTGATGCCGTTATCGCAAAGAGCAAGTCAGCGCCATTAATCGAACGGCGGGTGCGTCTTGCATTGGGGCAAGACGATCATCAGGGATTGTCGCAATGGTTGACCCGCCTGCCTGCAGAGGTATTACAGAAAGACGAGTGGCGCTACTGGCGAGCGGTGTTGCTTATTGAACAGGGACAGCGTGAGGATGGTGAAAATCAACTGCGGGATTTGATGAAGCAGCGTGGTTTTTATCCGATGGTGGCCGCACAGCGGCTGAATGTGAACTATCCGCTGACAACGGTTATTTCGGCCAGACCCGATCGCTCAATTGGGCAATTGCCGGAGATTGCCCGAATACGCGAATTGATGTACTGGCGGCTGGAAAGTCTGGCTCGTTCTGAATGGGCGGGATTAGTCGCCAGCCGTGATCGTCCACAACAGGAAGCGTTGGCCAGATTTGCGTTTGAACAACGTTGGTATGATTTAAGCGTGCAGGCGACGATAGTGGCTAAGCTCTGGGATAACCTTGAGGAGCGTTTTCCTTTAGCGTGGAATGACGAGTTTCGCCAGGCGACGCAAGGTAAGGGGATCAGTCAAAGTTATGCCATGGCCATCGCCCGGCAGGAAAGTGCCTGGAATCCGCAGGCTCGCTCTAGTGTGGGGGCTGCTGGTTTAATGCAACTGATGCCGGCTACAGCACAACATACGGCGCAAATGTTTAATGTCACTAGTTACAGCGACAGTAGTCAATTACTCGACCCTCAAATGAACATCCAGTTGGGCTCCAGCTATCTTGAATATGTTTATCAGTCGTTCGGGCAAAACCGTATTCTGGCTTCCGCTGCCTATAATGCCGGGCCTTCGCGGGTAAGTACCTGGTTGAAGAATAGTGAAGGCCGCATAGACGCGGTGGCGTTTGTTGAAAGTATTCCGTTTTCGGAAACGCGCGGGTATGTCAAGAATGTGCTGGCCTATGACGTTTTTTACCGCAATCTGTTGAGCCGGCCCACCCAATTAATGACAGACAGTGAGTGGCGTCGACGCTATTAAACCGATCTTGTTCCTCAAGCTCCACCTGAAGAATGGCGGTTATGGTCAGTGATGTCATGTGTGCGCGGTAACGCCGGGAAGAAACCCGGCGTACTTCTTTTTGTAGTAGAGCTTATGCTATTCTTTTGTACTAGTTAATTAGTATGGCGCGTGGTTATGACACCCTATTTCTTCAATGACGCTGCACCAACCGAACAGGATGATGAGTATTGGCGTCAGTTTGTATGGTTGTTGCGGCAGGCCGTCATCCAGGACATGGATGAACCTTTGCTTCAGCTACTGCTGACGCCGGATGAAAAGACGGCGTTGGGTACGCGGGTTCGCATTGTTCAGGAATTGATGAGAGGAACGTTGAGTCAGCGGGAGCTCAAGAATGAACTGGGAACCGGTATTGCAACCATTACCCGAGGTTCCAACAGTTTGAAAACTGCGCCTGTTGCATTGAAGTCATGGTTGGAGGCGCAGCTTCTGCCGAAAAATGACGCATAAGAGTATGAACACTTATGCCTGAGATGTGCCGGCAGGACGTTGATAAAGCGGATTGTGAAACGGAACCAGCGCAAGAAGTAATGCCTGATAGTAGACGCTGGTTCTGGTGAGTTTACCGTCAGTGAATACGCCAATCGCCCCACCTTGATGCTTTATATCCTGAATGCCAGTCAGGCGCGCCATTTCATCTCCCAGTTCGCGGCCTTCGCGTATGCCCTGCAGAATGCTTTCCGGCAGCACCAGACTAGCTGAGCGAGATTCTCCCCGGATGGTCGCATTTTCGATAACCATCCAGGCGAAGGTCATCCCTTCTTCAATACCGGCTTCCACGCCAACCCAAAAATCAGCTTCGGGCCTTACCTGACGTGCTCTCATCACGCGATTGCGGGCCCCGGTTCGTGTTTCAATAGAGCCTTGTGGCTGACTGGATACGCCACTATCGACATTGACTCCCTCAATACGGCAATTATCTGCACCAAAAACATCGGCAAATGCTAAAGTGATGGCGTTAATTTTTGCCGGGTTAGTGGTAGCAGCTACAACGTAAAACATAGAGTTTCCTTACTTTGTAGTTAATTTGATGCAGTATAACGGAAAACGATCATGTTACAGGTATATCTTGTTCGTCATGGCGAGACTGAGTGGAATGTCGCCAGACGTATCCAGGGGCAATCAGACAGCATGTTGACGCAGGCTGGCGAACATCAGGCGTATCGGGTTGCTGCGCGTGTCCGACAGCTGGGAATTACCCACATTTTTACCAGTGACCTGGGGCGAACCCGTCAAACTGCAGATATTATCGCTGCCGCCTGTGCCGAGTGCCCCGTCATCCTTGAACCCGACCTCAGAGAGCTGAATATGGGCGTGCTTGAGGAGCGAATGATCGATTCCCTTAGCTTGGAAGAGGAAGGATGGCGCAAACAGCTGATTGACGGTACGGAAGGCGGAAGGATTCCTAACGGTGAGTCTATGTCTGAGCTGGCGGTACGCATGAATCGAGTATTGGATAGATGTCTCGATTTGCCTCAGGGAAGCCGCCCTTTGTTGGTTAGTCACGGTATTGCTCTGGGATGTCTGATCAGTACATTGCTGGGATTACCCGCGTGGGCTGAACGTCGTTTGCGGCTGCGCAATTGTTCATTGTCCCGTATCGATTACCAGCAGAGCCCTTGGCTGGCTCCCGGATGGGTAGTGGAAACAGCCGGAGATGTTTCTCATCTTGATGCTCCGGCCTTGGATGAACTTCAGCGTTAACGGCGGATTGGAATCAGGCATTCGCAACGAATAAGTTTAGGTGGGTCGCGAAGCGTGTCTGGAGTGATTTTTCGTTCTTCGGGATAGTAGCGTTCGATGCTGAATCCTTTACGACAGATCAGTTTGTAAGTCGGCAGGCAGGTATCGAACAGACTGATGATGAACTCCTGTAAATTGTCCTTCGGACCTTCGTACACAAACATGGCGTATTCGCTTGCGGGCAGTGTAATTGACTTACCGGGATGTATACCCTCTGGCACGTGATGAGGCTCCAGTGCCGTAGTGTAAAGAACTTCCTGCTCGTCGTCTTTGTCCCGGCTGGGAAGAACATTGTGTAATCCATACAACACCGGCGGTACTGTTTTAGCGTCCCCCAGATATTGGCGCCAGAAATGGATGCGCATTTCGCTACAGAAAGAAGAAATTTGTTCCAGATTGCAAATATAGCTTTGAGTGACACCGACCAGATGCATTTCAGGCTGAATGATGAACTGGGGTTGTGGTAAGTCGAACGCCCCTAGCCGGATCGGTGGGTGGATGCCGATGGTATTCCAGTCTTCAGAACGGCGATAAGAGGCCGGTGTTTGAGAAAACTGTTTTTTGAATGCGCGGGTAAAGGTCTGTTGCGAATCGAATCGGTATTGCAGTGCGATATCGAGAATAGGGCGGCTGGTCAGACACAAAGCGACCGCCGCTTTGGTTAGACGACGTGCACGGATATATGAGCCGATAGCATGACCCGTTACGTCCTTGAACATCCGCTGCAAATGCCATTTCGAGTAGCCAGCTTTGGCCGCTACATTATCCAGCGATAAAGGCTGGTCCAAATGACCCTCCAGCCAGTTAAGCAGGTCTCGTATAATACTGGCTTGATCCATAGAACGTCCTCATAGAACACACTGGGCGTGAAGCGTATAAGACTCGGCATAATAGCAATTTTTTTATCCTGGCTCTTCCCAAGATTTTTGTGCTTTATGAACAAAGAATCTGATTAACATACGTTGTTACAGAAATCCATCTGACAATGCTGCCTAAGCTAGTGAGAGTAAACAACCATTGATGGTACGTGAAGGAAAATTAATGATGCAAAAAAGAATTCTGCTTCTTTCCGTGGGGATGCTTATGGGAGTGTCATCTACCTGGGCAGAAGAGATTGGCTCCGTTGATACCGCCTTCAAGCTGTTGGGGCCGGATCATAAAATTGTGGTGGAAGCGTTTGACGATCCAGATGTGTCCAATGTCACCTGTTATTTGAGCAGGGCCAAGACCGGTGGGATTAAAGGGGGGCTTGGGTTGGCTGAAGATACCTCTGACGCGGCTATTTCTTGTAATCAGGTCGGTCCCATTACTCTGACGGAAAAAGTGGCGAATGCGAGTAAAGGCAAAGGCAGCGTCGTTTTTCAGCAACGGACTTCATTGATATTTAAGAAACTACAGGTTGTCCGTTTTTATGATCAGAAACGTAATACGCTCATTTATCTAACCTACTCTGATCGTTTGGTTGATGGTTCTCCGAAGAATGCATTGAGCACGGTGCCTATTCTGCCGTGGGGCAAGTCGCAGTAACGCCATAAAAAACCGGAGCTCAAGGCTCCGGTTTTTTTAATCTGTTTCATTTTCTGGCGATTAATCTTCCAGCTCACCGCAGAAACGATAGCCTTCGCCATGAATGGTCGCGATGATTTCCGGTGTATCGGCGGTTGATTCAAAGTGCTTGCGAATACGGCGGATAGTGACATCGACAGTACGATCGTGAGGCTTTAACTCGCGGCCGGTCATTTTCTTCAATAGCTCCGCGCGAGACTGAATTTTCCCAGGATTCTCGCAAAAATGCAGCATGGCACGGAATTCGCTGCGCGGCAGCTTATACTGTTCGCCGTTTGGGCTGATGAGAGAACGGCTGTTGATGTCCAATTCCCAGCCGTTAAAGCGATAGCTTTCGACCAGACGACGCTCTTCAGGTGCGCTGCCCAAATTCATGGTACGAGACAGCAGGTTGCGGGCGCGGATAGTCAATTCGCGCGGATTGAACGGTTTGGTGATGTAATCATCCGCCCCGATTTCCAAGCCCAGAATTTTATCGACTTCGTTGTCACGGCCGGTCAGGAACATTAACGCCACGCTTGCTTGTTCCCGCAGTTCGCGGGCCAGCAGCAGGCCATTCTTTCCTGGCAGATTGATATCCATAATGACCAGATTGATGTCATGCTCGGACAGAATATGGTGCATTTCAGCACCGTCAGTGGCTTCGTGAACAACATATCCCTCAGCCTCAAAAATACTTTTGAGGGTGTTACGAGTTACCAACTCGTCTTCAACAATGAGAATGTGCGGGGTCTGCATGTTTGCTACCTAAAATTGCCAACTTAAAATAGAGATTCGAAAGTACAGAAGTCCTGGTTCTCGCGGGCGCCCCGGAGATGCATGTTCACCGTTCTTTTCACCAACTGACTAAAGTACGTAAATACGGCTGATACACTGGCTGGTGCCTGAAAAATTATCTGATAACAGACACTGGGCGGGTTTTTCAAATGAACCCATTGTGCCGGACAGTTTAACCTTATTAACAGCGACATAACAGTGAACACTGATTTTCCCGGCGGGCAAATCTACGGTTACGTTGACATATGTCAAATTTGATTGTAGCACGTTAACAATTTTGTGGAAGATGCGCATCATTCATTGAGCCGCACCATTGCGTAGTCCATGTCATTTTGTGCGAGCCATAGCAAATAATGATTGCTGAACCGTTTCCCGTCTGAGTTTACTTCTGCATTGTCCTTTATTGGCGACATATCGTCCGTTGGTGTGGGCATCACGTATAACGCAGACAAGTGACGACGTCGGGCAATGGCTGCAGCATGGTGATTTATTTGTTAATTTGCAGCGCGTTCGATTTTTACGGACGGCAATGTCCGATATAGAGGCCGGAGTAAATGTGGCCGGGAGGAAGTATGCAGTTCTCTATTATTCTGGTGGCACCTGCCCGAGCCGAGAATGTGGGTGCGGCTGCCCGCGCGATGAAAACTATGGGTTTTGAGTGCTTGCGTATAGTGGACAGTCAGGCGCATCGGGAGCCGGCCGCACGTTGGGTGGCGCATGGTTCCAGCGATATTCTGGAGCGAGCGCAGACGTTCTCATCGTTGGCCGATGCCTTGGCGGATGTGGATTTTACCGTTGCAACGACGGCGCGCAGCCGGGCCCGTTTTCATTACTACGCCTCACCGGAACAAGTGCTGGATGTCATAAGAGAAAAACGGCAATGGGTGAAATCCGCCGCATTGGTGTTCGGACGAGAGGACTCCGGTTTGACGAATGAGGAGCTGGCTCTGGCGGATATTCTGACCGGCGTTCCTATGGCGGCGGATTATCCTTCTCTGAATCTGGGTCAGGCTGTTATGGTTTATTGTTATCAGCTCTCATCGCTGATGCAAGTGACTACCGTGGCGGCGCCTGCGGCCGATTCGGGGCAACTGTCCGCTTTGCGACAGCGCGTTGAGCGGTTGTTGGGCCGTATTGATGTTGAGCGGGATGAGAAGCTGCATGATTGGTTACGACAGCGTTTAGGGTTGCTGGAACAGCGTGATACCGCGATGCTTCATAGGCTTCTGCATGACGTGGAAAAAGCGTTATCCATAGAAAATAAGGCGTAATGCTTTTTTCATGGATGAACATAATTAAATGTTATCTTTCGTACCGCATCATCCGGCATTTTTTTGCGCATGTAGTTTTTTCATCCGCCAGCAAAGTGGGTTAAAAAGGAGATAAGCAAAGAAATCCGTTGACTTAGCGGGGCGATTGCCCTAACTAATAGGGCTGTTAATTTTCTCAAACGAGAACATAATGCGATGAGTTCAATCAGCCTGGTTACTACCACCATTATTATTACCACCGGCACAATGTGTAACGGTGCGGGCTGACGCATACAGAAGAATCCAGAAAAAGCCCGCACTTGCAAAGTGCGGGTTTTTTTTTGCAGGTAAAAAATTCGCTGTTCGGCGCCCCTTTCGGGCCACAGCAAGCGGTATGCAAAAGTGCTTCGGTGTTTTTGTAAGCTGAAATTCAGGAGAACAGATCAAAATGCGAGTGTTGAAATTTGGCGGGACTTCGGTGGCAAACGCAGAGCGGTTCGCGCGTGTTGCCGACATTATTGAAAGCAATGCGCGTCAGGGACAGGTTGCTACCGTACTGTCGGCTCCGGCGAAAATCACCAACCACTTGGTGGCGATGATCGAAAAAACCGTGGCGGGGCAGGATATTCAGCCAAATATCAGCGATGCAGAAGCGATCTTTACCGACTTACTGGCAGGGCTGGCTGAATCCCAACCGGGGTTTGCTTTCGATCGTCTCAACGCGCGTGTCGATGAGGAATTCGCCCAGCTCAAGCAGGTATTGCATGGTATTTCGCTACTGGGGCAGTGCCCGGACAGCGTCAATGCATCCATCATCTGCCGTGGGGAAAAACTGTCCATCGCTATCATGGAGGCGGTGTTTCAGGCGCGCGGCTATCAGGTATCCGTCATTGATCCAGTCAAACGACTACTGGCGCAAGGGCATTATCTGGAGTCGACAGTTGATATCGCGGAATCCACGCGCCGTATTGCCGAACAAGGCATCCCAGCGGATCACGTAATTCTGATGGCGGGTTTTACCGCCGGTAATGAGAAGGGCGAGTTGGTGGTACTGGGCCGTAACGGTTCTGACTATTCAGCCGCGGTATTGGCTGCCTGCCTGCGGGCGGATTGCTGCGAAATCTGGACGGATGTGGACGGTGTTTATACCTGTGATCCACGCCAGGTTCCGGATGCCCGACTACTTAAGTCGATGTCCTATCAGGAGGCCATGGAGCTCTCCTATTTCGGCGCTAAGGTTCTCCATCCTCGCACCATCGCCCCTATTGCCCAGTTCCAGATTCCCTGCCTTATCAAAAACACCGAAAACCCCCAAGCCCCCGGCACATTGATTGGTCTTGAAAGCAACGATACCCAGTATCCGGTCAAAGGCATCACCAATCTCAATAACATGGCGATGATCAACGTCTCCGGGCCGGGGATGAAGGGCATGGTGGGAATGGCCGCGCGGGTCTTCGCCGCCATGTCGCGCGCAGGTATTTCCGTCGTACTGATTACCCAGTCTTCTTCTGAATACAGCATCAGCTTCTGTGTCTCTCAGAATGAACTGCCGCGGGCGCGTAAAACGCTGGAAGACGAATTCTATCTGGAACTGAAGGAAGGCGTGCTGGAGCCTTTGGATGTAATTCAGCGGCTGGCGATTATCTCTGTTGTCGGCGATGGCATGCGCACGTTGCGCGGCCTGTCCGCTCGCCTGTTCACCGCGCTCGCCAGCGCTAATATCAACATCGTGGCGATTGCACAGGGGTCGTCTGAGCGATCGATTTCCGTGGTGGTAAATAATGATGTCGCGACCACGGGCGTGCGCGTGGCGCACCAAATGCTGTTTAACACCGATCAAGTGCTGGATGTTTTTGTGATTGGTGTCGGTGGGGTTGGCGGTGCGTTACTGGAGCAAATTCAACGCCAGCAGCCGTGGTTGAAGCAGAAACACATCGATGTACGGGTCTGCGGGATCGCCAATTCCCGAGCGATGCTGACCAACGTTCACGGTATTTCGATGGAACGCTGGCGCGAAGAGCTGGCGCGCGCGCGCGAGCCGTTTAACCCGGAAGCCTTGGTGCGGCTGGTGAAAGAGTATCATCTGCTGAACCCGGTCATTATTGACTGTACCTCCAACCAGGCTGTCGCCGAACAGTACGCAGATTTTCTATCGAACGGTTTCCATGTCGTTACGCCGAACAAGAAAGCGAATACCGGCACTCTGCGCTACTACCATCAGTTGCGCGCCGCCGCGGCCAAGTCCCGTCGTAAATTCTTGTACGACACCAACGTAGGCGCTGGCTTGCCGGTTATTGAGAATCTGCAGAATCTTCTCAACGCTGGTGATGAATTAATTCGTTTTAACGGTATTCTGTCCGGCTCGCTGTCTTTCATTTTCGGCAAACTGGACGAAGGCATGTCGCTGTCGGCTGCAACGCTGCTGGCGAAGGAAAAAGGTTTTACCGAGCCGGATCCGCGCGATGATCTGTCTGGTATGGACGTAGCACGTAAGCTGTTGATTCTGGCTCGCGAAGCGGGTTATGAGTTGGAGCTGCATGATATCCAGGTCGATTCAGTGCTGCCGGAGGATTATGCGTCCGGCGACGTGGCGACATTTCTGGCGCGTCTGCCGGAGCTGGACGGCGAGTTTGCTCAGCGTGTGGACGCCGCGCGAGCGGAAGGCAAAGTATTGCGTTATGTCGGCGTGATCGAAGAAGGGCGTTGCCGGGTGCAAATCAGCGCCGTCGGCGGCAACGATCCGTTGTTCAAAGTGAAAGACGGTGAGAACGCGCTGGCGTTTTACAGTCGTTATTATCAGCCGTTGCCGTTGGTGCTGCGCGGCTACGGAGCCGGCAATGAGGTGACGGCGGCGGGCGTATTCGCGGATCTGTTGCGTACGCTGTCGTGGAAGGTGGGAGTGTGAGAATGGTGAAAATTTATGCCCCGGCATCCATCGGGAATGTGAGCGTCGGCTTTGATGTGCTGGGGGCGGCGGTCTCGCCGGTAGATGGAACGCTGCTTGGCGACTGCGTTTCGGTGGAAGCGGCCGAGCTGTTCAGCCTGCGTAACGAAGGCCGTTTTGTCAGCAAGCTGCCGGACGATCCCAAACAGAATATCGTTTACCAATGCTGGGAACGTTTCTGTCAGGAAATCGGTAAAACGATACCGGTGTCCATCAAGCTGGAAAAGAATATGCCTATCGGCTCCGGTCTGGGTTCCAGCGCCTGTTCAGTGGTGGCGGGGTTGATGGCGATGAATGAATACTGCGGCAAACCGCTGGATGACACTCGTCTGCTAACTTTGATGGGTGAGCTGGAAGGCCGTATTTCGGGCAGCGTGCATTATGACAATGTCGCCCCCTGCTTTCTGGGCGGGATCCAGTTGATGGTGGAGGAACTGGGGATTATCAGCCAGTCCGTGCCGGGTTTTGACAACTGGTTGTGGGTGATGGCGTACCCAGGCATCAAGGTCTCGACGGCTGAAGCGCGGGCGATTTTGCCGGCGCAGTATCGTCGCCAGGATTGCATCAGCCACGGTCGTTATCTGGCCGGTTTCATCCACGCTTGTCACACCGGGCAAGCGGAATTGGCCGCCAGGCTGATGAAGGATGTGATCGCAGAACCCTACCGTACTCGTTTGTTGCCCGGTTTTGCCGAGGCGCGCCGTGCCGCCGAGGAACTGGGCGCGTTGGCGTGCGGCATTTCCGGTTCCGGGCCGACTTTATTTTCCGTGTGCGACAACATGGGGGCGGCAGAGCACGTCGCCGACTGGCTGCGGGCGCACTACCTGCAGAATAATGAAGGTTTTGTTCATATTTGCCGTCTGGATACGACAGGCGCGCGACAAGTGGGATAACGCATGAAACTGTACAATCTGAAAGATCATAACGAACAGGTGAATTTTGCCGAAGCCATCAGAAAAGGGCTCGGCAGCCAGCAGGGCCTGTTTTTCCCTCTGGAGTTGCCGGAATTTGACCTGACGGCGATCGACGAATTGCTGCAGTTGGATTTTGTCACCCGCAGCAGTCGTATTTTGTCAGCGTTTATCGGCGATGAAATGCCGGATGAGACGGTATATCAACGTGTTAAAGCGGCGTTTCGTTTTCCGGCGCCGGTGGTGCCGGTAAGCGCGGATATCTCCTCGCTGGAGTTGTTCCATGGCCCGACGCTGGCATTCAAAGATTTCGGCGGCCGGTTTATGGCGCAGATGCTGGCGGAAGTGGCGGGCGACGAGCAGATCACCATCCTGACCGCCACGTCTGGCGATACCGGCGCAGCGGTAGCGCATGCGTTTTACGGCCTGGAAAATGTGCGCGTTGTTATCCTGTATCCGCGCGGCAAGATCAGCCCGCTGCAGGAAAAATTGTTCTGTACGCTTGGCGGTAATATTCACACCATTGCCATCGACAGTGACTTCGATGCCTGCCAGGCGCTGGTCAAACAGGCGTTTGATGACGAAGAGCTGAAGCAGACGGTGGGGCTCAACTCGGCCAACTCCATCAATATCAGCCGCCTGCTGGCGCAGATCTGTTATTACTTTGAGGCGGTGGCGCAACTGTCGCAAGAAGCGCGCAACCAACTGGTGGTTTCGGTGCCCAGCGGCAATTTCGGCGATTTGACCGCCGGTCTGCTGGCGAAATCGCTGGGGCTGCCGGTGAAGCGTTTTATTGCCGCCACCAACGCCAACGACACCGTGCCGCGTTTTCTGCAAAACGGCAGCTGGCAGCCGAATCCGACGGTCGCCACACTCTCCAACGCCATGGACGTTAGCCAACCCAACAACTGGCCGCGGGTAGAAGAACTGTTCCGTCGTAAGAACTGGTCGCTGAAAACGCTGGGCTTTGGCGCAGTCAGCGATGAAGTCACTAAAACCACCATGCGGGAGCTGGATGCGTTGGGATATGTTTCCGAACCGCATGCGGCGATCGCCTACCGCCTGCTGCGCGATCAGTTACAGCCCGGTGAGCATGGCCTGTTCCTGGGGACGGCACACCCGTCGAAATTCAAGGAAAGCGTGGAGGAGATTCTGGGGAAAGCTCTGCCGTTGCCGCAGGAGCTGGCTGAGCGCGCTGATCTGGATTTGCTGTCCCATCATTTTGCGCCTGATTTCGCCAAGTTGCGTCAGTTCCTGATGGCATTGCCACGTTAATCGCCGTCTCAAAGCAGAGTCTCTGCCTCAGCAAAGGAGCCCATTGGGCTCCTTTGTTTTAATAAAATCGAACACACGGAGCAACATAGCTAACGTAGTGCATTGGCATGATCGCTATCAGCCAGCACTCAGCGAACGTCATGACTGCTCCGATGCAGGCCGTTTGTTGAGGAGGTTAGCGCTCCGAACGTTTGAAAATCAGCTCGTCGGCGGAAGAGTCGCTGGCGGAGAATACATAGCCCTCCAGATCGAAAGACTTGAGTTGTTCCGGTGTAGTGAGCCGATGCTGAATAATGAAACGGCTCATCAACCCGCGTGCTTTTTTGGCGTAAAAACTGATGACTTTGAATTTGCCGTTTTTCTCATCCAGAAAAACCGGTTTGATCTGGCGGGCTTTGAGTTTCCCTGGCATAACCGATTTGAAGTATTCGTCCGATGCCAGATTGATCAGAATGTCGTCTTCCTGCTCTGCCAGCGCCTGATTCAGTTTTCCGGTGATGGTGTCGCCCCAGAACTGGTACAGGTCGTTACCCGTGTCATTTTTCAGCTTGATTCCCATTTCCAGCCGGTATGGTTGCATCAAATCCAGCGGACGTAGCACGCCGTAAAGCCCAGAGAGAATCCTCAGGTGCTGCTGGGCAAAATCGAAATCCTGTTCGCTGAAACTATCTGCGTTCAACCCGGTATACACATCGCCCTTGAAGGCCAGAATGGCTTGCCGGGCGTTATCCGGTGTGAATTCCGGCTGCCATTCCTGGAAGCGGACGGCGTTCAACCCAGCAAGCTTGTCGCTGATCCCCATCAATGATGCAATTTCCGCTGGTGTCAGCTGTTTGCAACGTTGAATCAGCCGGGCGGAATGGGCCAGCAGCTCCGGCTGGGTGTAACGTTGTGTGGGCAGCGGACTGGTGTAATCCAGCGTTTTAGCAGGTGAAATAGTAATAAGCATAGGAATATCCGTTCAGATAGCGATGGGGTTTACTGTAGCAAAATGTGCCCGAAAAAGGGGCGATGATTGCGACAGGCTTGATGAATCAATCGGTGTGTGATTCACCGGTATTGAGGTGTTCAGCAAACATGACTTTGAATAAAACTGTTTTTTTATTTTATTGATTTTAAATGATAATTTATGATTATCAACGTTGGGTGTTCGTTATCTACCAGCTTGCGCGGGTTCCCGCGCGTGTTATTATCAGGCTCTGGCGACAGTTCCCTGCCACCAGTTCATGCACAAACAATGAGAAAGGCCAACATGACTGATAAACTGACTTCCCTACGCCAATTAACTACGGTTGTGGCGGATACCGGCGATATCGCGGCGATGAAACTTTACAAACCGCAGGATGCCACCACTAACCCTTCCCTGATCCTGAACGCAGCGCAAATCCCGGAATACCGTGCGCTGATTGATGACGCCGTGGCCTGGGCCCGTGGCCAGAGCAGCAAGCGCGAACAGCAGATTGTCGATGCGACGGACAAACTGGCAGTCAATATCGGTCTGGAAATTCTCAAACTGATCCCGGGACGCATTTCTACCGAAGTAGATGCGCGCCTCTCCTACGATACCGAAGCCAGCGTGGTCAAAGCCAAGCGTTTGATCAAGTTGTATAACGACGCGGGTATCAGCAATGATCGCATTCTGATCAAGCTGGCTTCTACCTGGCAGGGTATCCGTGCTGCTGAACAGCTGGAAAAAGAAGGCATCAACTGTAACCTGACATTGCTGTTTTCCTTCGCTCAGGCCCGCGCTTGTGCGGAAGCCGGCGTTTTCCTGATTTCTCCGTTCGTTGGCCGTATTCTTGACTGGTACAAAGCCAATGGCGACAAAAAAGAGTTCGCGCCGCAGGACGATCCGGGGGTGATTTCCGTGAGCGAGATCTACACCTATTACAAATCTCACGGCTATGAAACTGTGGTGATGGGCGCAAGCTTCCGTAATTCCGGCGAGATACTGGAACTGGCCGGTTGCGATCGCCTGACCATCGCCCCCGCGCTGCTGAAAGAGCTGGCGGAAACGGCGGGCGACGTGGCGCGTAAGCTGCAGTACAGCGGTGACGTTAAGGCACGTCCGGCCAGACTGACCGAATCCGAGTTCTACTGGCAGCACAATCAGGATCCGATGGCAGTGGAAAAACTGGCCGAAGGGATTCGCAAGTTCGCCATTGACCAGGAAAAACTGGAAAAAATGATCGTCGAATTGTTGTAACTACCGTTTCGACGCCGAATAACGGTCAGCCTGTGCTGGCCGTTTTTGTTGCTAGCGGCGTGACCAGCCCACGGTCAGAAACGGTACAGTTGCGCGCTCTCTTGGCCATATAAAGGTGGGTATCCGCACGTCGTATCAATTCATCCAACTCGGCTTCATCATCGGTGGTTACGGTTAAACCGATGCTGACGGAAATGTCCGGGGACAACCATTCACTCTCTTCGCGCAGTTCTATCAGGGCGGTTCTGATTCGTTCGGCTACCTGGCTGGCACTCTCTGCTGAAGTATTCGGCAGAACGATGGCGAACTCGTCGCCGCCAAGACGCCCCAGCACATCCTGACGGCGGCTGTTGTCGCGGATGAGATTGGCGATGACCGTCAGGGTTTTGTCGCCATCGGCGTGTCCTCGTGTGTCATTGACCTGTTTGAAGTGGTCGATGTCGATCAGCATGACGCACACCGGCAAATCTTCACGGCGCGAAAGCATCAGCGCCTGATTGGATGCCTGAAAAAAAGCATCGCGGCGCAAAACGTTCGTCAGGTCGTCGTAGCGGGCGATGGTAGGCAATTCGATCAGGTATTTTTTGGCTAATAGGGATAGCAGGCTGCCAATAACGGCAATCATCAAGCTAATGAATACCAAGGTAAACAGTGACGATGGGGACAGGAAAAGATCGCGCCATGCGGGCATGGTGTCCATGATAGTCACCCGGACTCGCGCGCCGATCAGGTCATCGGTAGGCGATAGGATCGGCATGAGTGTCGTGACCTGCTCTTTATTGGACTTACTTCCTGATACGGGGAGCCGGTTTTCGCAAAGCCGGATAATCGCCATGTCGTTGAGCGAAAGATTCAGTTCCGTCAGGCGAGTGATGCACTCCCGACGAGTGTCGCGTGTGTTAAACGCCAGCACTTTGACATTGATCGACATCGCGCTGCCAACCCTGTAATTACGGTTGCTTTCGCTGAGTTCGCCGTTTGTGCTATAGGATTCATACATCCTGATAATGTTGTCAAAGCTGGCTTTTTCGTCCCACCAATCTTTTTCTCTGGCATTGAGCAGTAACAAGCTGGCGATGATAAGTGCAAATGATCCAAACAGAATAAATGCGGATACCGGATGAGAAAATAATTTCAATAACTGATTCTGAAGGCGACTCATACATTTTCCCAATATTTTTCAATTATTTTTCTGCGAACTGTATTTTTTGCCGCGCTCTGATGGTTAAGATCGCGTTCTTAATGAGTTATCGTCAACAGAACCATTTTTTTTATTTAATATCAGGTTATTAAATAAGTATTTTATGTGGGGATTTTGTGATCCTGATTGGCTTTCTTTGGTATCGCGTCTTGGCGTTGTCTCCATATTCTCCGAATATTCAGGGGTGATGAAGTTTTCCACTGAATTGCATATGTTTTTGGTAAAAGCGAGGTTGTTATGAACATGCTGCGTATTGGGTTGGTGTCCGTTTCCGATCGCGCGTCCAGCGGGATTTATCAAGACAAGGGGATTCCGGCATTGCAGGAATGGCTGGCTGAGGCGCTGACCACACCGTTTGAGGTGGAAACCCGACTGGTGCCCGACGAGCAGCCATTGATTGAGCAGACGCTTTGCGAACTGGTGGATGAATGCGAGTGCCATCTGGTGTTGACCACCGGGGGAACAGGCCCGGCCCGCCGTGATGTGACTCCGGATGCGACGATGGCGGTGGCGGATCGTGAAATGCCGGGATTCGGCGAACAGATGCGTCAGATTAGCCTGCGCTTTGTGCCCACCGCCATTCTATCGCGGCAGGTCGGCGTGATTCGCAAACAGGCGCTGATTCTCAATCTACCGGGGCAGCCCAAGTCCATTCGTGAAACTCTGTCCGGCCTGAAAGATGAACGCGGGCTGGTGGTTGTTCCCGGCATTTTTGCCAGCATTCCTTACTGTATCCAGCTTCTTGACGGGCCTTATGTAGAAACTAATACCGATGTGGTAGCAGCTTTTAGGCCCCAAAATGCTATTCGTGATATAAAAAACTGAAATTTTATCATCTCCGGCATAAGCGCCGCTCGTCGCTGGTGTATCAGAATTCTTCCGATATAGTAATGTTTACTTTACGGCGTTGTTTAAAATAATCCTCCCCTGATACTGGTGTTGTGCGGTGATTTATGGTTAACGAAAAAAGTCGTCGGTTAAACCGGCATGATTACAAGACGCTCTCTCTGGCTGCGTTGGGCGGCGCGCTGGAATTTTATGATTTCATCATCTTCGTCTTTTTTGCCGCGGTGATCGGCGATCTTTTCTTTCCGACGGATATCCCCGATTGGTTACGGCAGGTTCAGACGTTCGGGATCTTCGCTGCCGGCTATCTGGCTCGGCCGCTTGGCGGGATCGTGATGGCGCATTTCGGCGATCTCGTCGGCCGCAAGAAAATGTTCAGCCTGAGTATTTTGTTGATGGCGTTGCCTACGCTGGGTATGGGGATGTTGCCGACTTATGCGTCGATCGGCATTGCCGCGCCGTTGCTTCTGCTGTTGATGCGGGTGCTGCAGGGCGCGGCGATCGGTGGTGAAGTGCCTGGGGCTTGGGTGTTCGTGTCGGAGCATGTGCCGCGTTCGCGCATCGGTATTGCATGCGGCACCCTGACGGCTGGATTAACGCTGGGGATCCTGTTTGGCTCCATGATCGCGACGCTGCTTAATACATCGTTGTCACCAGCGCAGATTTCTGCGGGCGGCTGGCGGATACCTTTCTTTGTCGGCGGGATTTTCGGGCTGATCGCGTTGTATTTGCGTCGTTGGTTGCAGGAAACGCCGATATTCCAGGAAATGCAGGAACACAAGAAACTGGCCAGTGAACTGCCGCTCAAGATGGTGATATTACGTCACAAGAAAGCCGTGCTGATTTCCATGTTGCTGACGTGGATGCTCTCTGCCGGCATTGTGGTGGTGATCTTAATGGCGCCGGTCTATCTGCAAAAATTGTTCGCCATTGCGCCGGCACTGACGTTGCAAGCCAACAGTCTGGCGACTATTGCGCTGATGGCGGGGTGCATTAGCGCCGGCCTGGCGGCGGATCGCTTTGGCATTGGCTATACGTTTATCGTCGGCAGCCTGCTGTTGGCTGCTTGCAGCTGGTTTTTTTACACCCATGCGGCGCAGAGTCATGAATTGCTGTTTATCAGTTATAGCATGGCGGGGTTCAGCGTCGGCGTGGTGGGCGCCGTTCCTTATGTCATGGTGCAGGCATTTCCTGCCACGGTGCGTTTCACCGGCATTTCCTTTTCTTATAATGTGTCTTACGCCATTTTTGGCGGCTTGACGCCGATATGTGTGACTTTGCTGATGAAGGTAACGCCACTTGCGCCGGCATTTTATGTGTTGGCTCTCTGTGCGCTGGGAGTGCTGCTGGGTTTTTATCTGCGCAATGAAAGCCGTCAATCAACGGTGTCTGAACCGGCGAATTCTCCTGCCGGCGTATAATGCTTTCGAGGTGCGCCTTTGGGCGCTAGGGCATAAAAAAGAGGTTTCCTATGATGGGAAACCTCTTTTTGTTTGTAGGCATTGTTCGCTATCGATGATGAGGCTGCGAATAATGTCGACGTAATGTGCAACCGACGATTAATGCGCGCCGCGTGCGCCAATCGGCAGAATGGTGCGGCCGTACTGCTCGTTCAACACTTCCGCCATCGCCAGATAGATGGCGCTAGCGCCGCAGATGATGCCTTCATAGCCAGCGAAAGTCAGCAGTGCATGGTTGCCGGTCATGTTGCCGACGGACAGCAAGGCGAACAGCAAGGTCAGGCTGGCGAAGACAAACTGCAAAGCGCGGTTGGCGCCCAGGGTGCCGAAGAACATGAACAGAGTGAACACGCCCCACAGACCCAGGAATACGCCCAGGAATTTAGCGTCGCTGGCTTCCGCCAGCCCCATTTTTGGCAGCATCAGAATGGCGACCAGTGTCAGCCAAAAAGCGCCGTAAGACGTGAAAGCCGTAACGCCGAAGGTGTTGCCCTTTTTGTATTCCAGCATGCCGGCCAGAATTTGGGCGATGCCGCCGTAGAAGATCCCCATGCTCAGAATAATGGATGTGAGCGGAAAAAAGCCTGCGTTATGCAGGTTTAAAAGAATAGTGGTCATCCCGAAGCCCATCAGTCCCAGCGGACCGGGATTCGCCAACGTTTTTGCTTGCATAAATCCTCTGCAGTAAACAAGTAATAAAGATGTTGTGTAACCGTGCCGTTCTGGCCGGGCGCCGCCTCTTTTGGCTGCGGGCGCGGCATCATAGCGGGAGGTGACAAATGGCACAATCGGACAGGAAGCGAATAATTTGATCGAAAAGGGGAGTGGATGCAGTTTTTTTGGTGAATGCCCCTTGATGCCGGAATTGTCGTCCCCATCTTAGACTCATCGAAAATGGTTTAACCGGAAAATTAGACTATTTCGGGGTGTTGAAAAGCAGAATTCCGCCCGCATAGTTAGGTTGAACTACCACACCGGATATGACTTTTAAGTGGAGATGTTTAGATGGGTAAGATTATTGGTATCGACTTGGGTACAACCAACTCTTGTGTAGCGATTATGGACGGTACGCAGGTCAAAGTGCTGGAAAACAGCGAAGGCGACCGTACTACGCCTTCCATCATTGCCTATACGCAGGATGGTGAAACTCTGGTTGGCCAACCGGCTAAACGTCAGGCGGTGACTAACCCGAAGAACACGCTGTTTGCTATCAAACGTTTGATTGGCCGCCGCTTCCAGGATGAAGAAGTGCAGCGCGACACCAACATTATGCCGTATCGCATCATTCCGGCTGATAATGGTGATGCCTGGGTTGAGGTCAAAGATCAGAAGTTGGCCCCGCCGCAGATTTCCGCTGAAGTGCTGAAAAAAATGAAGAAGACCGCCGAGGATTATCTGGGCGAAGCTGTGACCGAAGCGGTTATCACTGTTCCGGCTTATTTCAACGATGCTCAGCGCCAGGCGACTAAAGACGCCGGTCGTATCGCCGGTCTGGAAGTGAAGCGCATCATCAACGAGCCGACCGCCGCAGCACTGGCTTACGGTCTGGACAAAGGCGTGGGCAACCGCACCATCGCTGTTTATGACCTGGGTGGCGGTACTTTTGATATTTCCATCATCGAAATCGATGATGTCGACGGCGAAAAAACGTTCGAAGTGTTGGCAACCAACGGTGATACCCACCTGGGCGGTGAAGACTTCGACAGCCGGATGATCAATTACCTGGTTGATGAATTCAAGAAAGAGCAGGGTTTTGACCTGCGTAATGACCCGCTGGCAATGCAGCGTCTGAAAGAAGCGGCAGAGAAAGCAAAAATTGAACTGTCTTCCGCGCAGCAGACGGATGTCAACCTGCCGTACATCACTGCCGATGCTACCGGGCCGAAACACCTGAATATTAAAGTGACTCGTGCCAAGCTGGAGTCACTGGTGGAGGAACTGGTGGTTCGCTCACTGGAACCGCTGAAAGTGGCGTTGCAGGATGCCGGCCTGTCCGTATCCGAAATCCAGGACGTTATTTTGGTGGGCGGTCAGACTCGTATGCCGCTGGTTCAGAAGAAAGTTGCCGATTTCTTCGGCAAAGAGCCGCGTAAAGACGTTAACCCGGACGAAGCTGTGGCGATTGGCGCGGCGGTGCAGGGCGGCGTGTTGGCTGGTGATGTGAAAGACGTGCTGTTGCTGGACGTGACTCCGTTGTCTCTGGGGATCGAAACCATGGGTGGCGTGATGACGCCGCTGATCACCAAGAACACCACGATTCCGACCAAACACAGCCAGGTGTTCTCTACGGCGGAAGATAATCAGTCTGCGGTAACTATTCATGTACTGCAGGGCGAACGTAAACGTGCGCACGATAACAAATCTTTGGGTCAGTTCAATCTGGACGGTATCCAGCCGGCGCCGCGCGGTATGCCGCAGATCGAAGTCACCTTCGATATCGACGCAGACGGTATCCTGCATGTTTCCGCCAAGGACAAAAACAGCGGTCGCGAACAGAAAATCACCATCAAGGCTTCTTCCGGCTTGAATGAGGATGAAATCCAGAAGATGGTGCGTGATGCCGAGGCGAATGCTGAGGCAGATCGTAAATTCGAAGAACTGGTACAGGCGCGCAACCAGGGCGATCACCTGTTGCACAGTACCCGTAAGCAGTTGGAAGAGTCCGGTGACAAGTTGGCCGCCAGTGATAAGACGGCTATCGAAGAAGCGCTGAAGGCGCTGGAAGCTGCGTTGAAGGCTGAAGACAAAGCGGATATCGAAGCGAAGATCCAGACGTTGGCTCAGGCTTCCACCAAACTGCTGGAAGCGGCTCAGGCTCAGCAGCAAGCTCAAGCTGGTGCGGGCGCAGCCGGCGCTGACAACGCCGCCCGTCAGGATGATGATGTGGTCGATGCCGAGTTCGAAGAAGTCAAAGACAAGAAATAATCGCCCTTAGGCGGGCGCAGCCACCTCAGTTTGCTGTGGCGGCTGGCAACCAGCACGGGCGTTGAGGAAACTCTGCGCCCGTGCACGCATGTTGAGGGCAGGAAAAAAGCATGGCCAAGCAAGACTACTACGAAATTCTGGGTGTTGCGAAAGGCGCCGATGAGCGCGAGATTAAAAAGGCTTATAAACGGCTGGCGATGAAGTATCACCCTGATCGTAATCCGGGTGATAAAGAGGCGGAAGCCAAATTCAAGGAAGTCAAAGAAGCCTATGAAATTTTGACCGATGCTCAGAAACGTGCCGCCTATGACCAGTATGGGCACGCTGCGTTTGAGCAAGGCGGTATGGGTGGCGGCGGAGCGGGTGGTTTCGGCGGCGCTGATTTCGGCGATATCTTTGGCGATGTATTCGGCGATATTTTCGGCGGAGGCCGTCGCCAGCGCGCCAGCCGCGGTGCCGACTTGCGTTACACCATGGAGCTGACGCTGGAAGAGGCAGTACGCGGCGTCACTAAAGAGATCCGTATCCCGACGTTGCAGGAGTGCGATGCCTGTCATGGCAGCGGCGCTAAACCGGGGAGTAATCCGGTGACTTGTCCCACCTGTCACGGTAATGGACAGGTGCAGATGCGCCAGGGTTTTTTCACCGTGCAGCAAACCTGTCCGCACTGTCATGGACGCGGCAAGATCATCAAGGATCCTTGCACTAAGTGTCATGGTCATGGGCGGGTCGAGAAGAGCAAAACGCTGTCGGTCAAGATTCCTGCCGGCGTAGATACCGGCGACCGTATCCGTCTGGCAGGTGAAGGCGAAGCCGGAGAGTTCGGTGCGCCGGCGGGCGATCTGTATGTTCAGGTTCAGGTCAGGCAGCATCCCATTTTTCAGCGTGAAGACAACAACCTGTATTGCGAAGTGCCGATCAACTTTGCGATGGCGGCACTTGGTGGCGAAATCGAAGTACCGACGTTGGATGGCCGCGTCATGCTCAAAGTGCCACCGGAAACCCAGACCGGTAAACTGTTCCGGATGCGGGGAAAAGGGGTGAAATCGGTACGCGGCGGGGCGCAGGGGGATCTGCTGTGCCGGGTTGTGGTTGAGACACCGGTCAACCTGAGCGATCGTCAGAAGCAACTGCTGCAGGAATTGCAGGAAAGCTTTGGCGGGCCGACAGGGGAAGGCAACAGTCCTCGCTCCAAAAGTTTCTTTGACGGCGTGAAAAAGTTTTTTGACGATTTGACCCGCTGAGAGTCTTTAATCGGTAAAAACCGGCCAGCTCCCAAAATCAGTTCATGAGATTGAGGGTTTATCCGCACCCTGTTAGCCACACGCTGACAGGGTGTTTTCTTTTGAAAGTCGAGAGCCATCATGTGCGTTCTTGTACCCGGTTCGATCCCCGTCAGGGTTATAGCAGCGCAAGCAACGCATGATTGAGCAATCAACTCAACCGGCCTGTAAACGCCCTGTTTCAGCAAGTATCTTCGTATTCCTTATTGTTGCTTGACGCTAAACGTCGTTTAAAACATGGCCGATGTTTTGTCTTCCTGCTTAATCTGATGTAATAATTCGGTTTTACCGAGTATTAATCCAGATTTAAACTGCTTTTAACGATCTTTTATGGCGATTACTCTTGTCCCGATGTCAGCGAGCTTTACCTGCAAAATGGGAGGGAGAGAAGATAATGATTGGAGTGTTCAGGCGTTTCATCCATCTGGAGGCCGCGGCCGGTATTATCCTGATTGTGGCAACACTACTGGCGCTATTCATCGCCAACCTGCCGGCTACGGTTTCCCTGTATCATGCGTTTTTGGCTATTCCGGTTTCATTACGTATTGCGGCATTGGAGATCGATAAGCCGTTGCTGTTGTGGATCAACGATGGCTTAATGGCGATTTTTTTTCTGCTGGTGGGGTTGGAGGTTAAGCGCGAACTGTTATCCGGCTCTTTGGCCAGCAGGCGCCAGGCGTTGCTTCCTATTGCTGCGGCAGTCGGCGGGATGTTGGTGCCTGCGCTCTTGTTTCTGGTGTTTAACTTTCAGGACGCAACAACCCGCTCCGGGTGGGCGATTCCTGCTGCGACGGACATCGCATTTGCGGTCGGTATTCTGGCGTTACTGGGAAAACGTGTTCCTGTTGGTTTGAAAGTGTTTCTGCTGGCGCTGGCCATTATTGATGATTTGGGCGCTATTCTGATTATTGCGCTGTTCTATACTCAACAGCTTTACTGGCCTGCGCTGGTTTGTGCCCTGGCAGCGATACTGGTGCTTGTTTACCTACACCATCAACAAGTGATGAAAACATCGCTTTACCTGTTGATCGGGATCATCTTGTGGGTGTGTGTGTTGAAATCGGGCATACATGCCACGCTAGCTGGTGTGATCGTCGGTTTTTTCATTCCTTTACGTTCGCCAACCGGGGGAGTATCTCCTGCTAAAACGTTGGAACATGGACTGGATGTTTGGGTTTCAATGATGGTAATACCCGTTTTCGCTTTTGCTAATGCGGGCATTGAGCTGAAGGGGATTGCGTTGTCGCAACTGGCCGCGCCACTTACATGGGGGATCGGCGCCGGGTTGTTGTTGGGCAAGCCATTGGGGATCACTTTGTTCAGTTGGCTGGTGATTCGCACTAGGCTAGCGGTGCTTCCATCTGGCGTCGATTTTCGCCAGGTCATGGCAGTATCCTTGTTGTGTGGCATTGGTTTTACCATGTCGATCTTTATTACATTGCTGGCATTTGGCGAGGTGAATAGCGACGCTATTCTGTATGCCAAGCTGGCGATTCTGCTGACGTCTTTTGCCGCAGCCATTCTGGGATTTCTGGCATTGCGTGCGGTGTTGCCGGCGGCGCAGTGGCAAGAAGAGAAAAGTCATGCTGCACATTAATTTCAACCATCTCTATTATTTTTGGCATGTATGTAAGGCAGGCTCCGTTTCCAGGGCTTCGGAGCTGCTTTTTCTAACGCCGCAAACTATCACTGGCCAGATCAAAGCACTGGAAGAACGGCTACAGGGAAAACTGCTTAAGCGCAAGGGGCGAGGGATCGAGCCGACAGAACTGGGACAACTGGTGTTTCGCTACGCCGACCGTATGTTTGTGCTGGGCCAGGAGATGCTGGATATCGTTAATTATCGTAAGGATGCGAGTCTGCTGTTCGATGTCGGGGTGGCGGATGCGCTGTCCAAACGGCTGGTAAGTCGGGTGCTGGAAACAGTGGTGACTGAGCAACAGATGCGGCTGCGCTGTTTCGAGTCAACGCATGAAATGCTGCTGGAACAACTGGGCCAGCACAAATTGGATATGATTGTGTCGGATTGCCCTATCGACTCCAGCCAGCAGGCCGGGTTGTTTTCTCGCAAACTCGGAGAATGCAGCGTCAGTTTTTATTGTCGCCATCCAGCGCCGGCATCGCCGTTTCCCGAGTGTCTGGAGCAACGTCGGTTGCTGATCCCCGGCAGGCGTACTATGCTCGGCCGCAAGCTGCTTAACTGGCTAAGCGAGCAGCATTTGCACGTCGCGATCATGGGGGAGTTTGATGATGCCGCATTGATGACCGCATTTGGTGTTAATCATGACGCCATTTTTGTTGCACCGTCTCTCTATGCGCGTGACGTTTATGCGCAAGGCGATATTGTCGAACTGGGCAGGCTGACTCATGTGCAGGACGAATATTATGTGATTTTTGCTGAGCGGATGATCCAGCATCCTGCAGTGCAGCGGGTCTGCAACACGGATTTTTCACCCCTGTTTCAGGAATAGCGGACACAAAAAAACCGGCCTAAGCCGGTTTCTTCAGCAGTATTCAAAAAAATGTGATTACTGCAGCGCGTTGATCTGAGCGATCAGTCTGGATTTATGACGCGCAGCCTTGTTTTTGTGGATCAGACCTTTGCTAGCCTGACGATCCACGATCGGTTGCATGTCATTAAACGCCTTCTGCGCAGTTTCTTTGTCGCCAGTCGCGATGGCAGCCTGAACTTTCTTGATGAAAGTACGCATCATGGAGCGACGGCTCGCGTTGTGCTTACGGCGCTTTTCAGACTGTACGGCGCGTTTCTTAGCTGATTTGATATTAGCCAAGGTCCAACTCCCAAATATATTCTATCGAGGACAATTCAAAGGCCGAGGAATATGCCCTTTTAGCCTTCTTTTGTCAATGGATTTGTGCAAATAAGCGCCGTTTGTACGTCAGCGCTTGTTACGTTGTGATGGCGCAGGATTCTATCAGCTTAGACGCGGGGAATACAGTCTTTCGCGTCATAAATTCGACCGTTTCGGCCTGATAGATATTCATCCGCCGATTTGCTGAGGAATCCTGCAGTGTCGGGCTGTTGATGTCGACGGCAAGATGAAAACGTCTAAGTGTGCGGCGGGGCGGAAATCCATTGTTCTGACACGAAAAGGCATCAATCGCGGGTTAACCTTGTCCGTTGTACAAGGTATAATCCGCCGATTTCCACTGTTTTGAGCCAGTTATGCAGCTAATACGCGGTATACACAATCTTCAGGCACGCCATTATGGCTGTGTGCTTACTATTGGCAATTTTGACGGTGTCCACCGCGGACATCAGATGCTGTTAGAACGTCTGAAACAGGAAGGACGCGCCCGTGGGTTGCCGGTGATGGTGATGATTTTCGAGCCGCAGCCGCTGGAACTGTTTGCCGGGGAAAAATCCCCGGCTCGCCTGACCCGGTTAAGGGATAAAGTGAAGTATTTGGCGCAGGCTGGCGTTGATTACCTGCTGTGCGTCGAATTCAACGATACGTTCGCCGCCAACCATGCCAGCACATTTATTTCCGACCTGTTGGTGGCGAAACTGGGGGTGCGTTTTCTGGTCGTCGGTGATGACTTCCGCTTCGGTGCTGGTCGCGTAGGGGATTTCCTGTTATTACAGAAAGCCGGTGCTGAGCAGGACTTCGAAGTTATCAGCACCGCAACGTTTTGCAACGGCGGCAAGCGCGTCAGCAGCACTGCGGTGCGCGAGGCGTTGATGCGGGACGACCTGGTGTTGGCCGAAGCGTTGCTGGGGCATCCATTCAGCATCTCCGGGCGTGTTGTACATGGTAACGAACTCGGGCGGACTATCGGTTTCCCCACCGCTAATCTACCGCTTAAGCGCCAGGTTTCCCCGGTAAGCGGGGTATATGCCGTCAGTGTGTACGGCTTGGGGGAGCATCCGCTACCTGGTGTCGCCAATATTGGTACACGCCCTACCGTGACCGGAGATCGGCGCCAGCAGTTGGAAGTCCATTTACTGGACGTGACGATGGATCTCTATGGTCGACATATCGATGTGGTAATGCGTAAAAAATTACGTAATGAGCAGCGGTTTGCTTCGCTGGATGCGTTGAAGCAGCAAATCGCTAATGATGTGGTGGCAGCCCGTGAGTTTTTTGGGTTGAAGACACCGGTTTAATTTCTCTAGCCGAAAACGAAATCGAGAAGCGAATGAGTGACTATAAAACTACCCTGAATTTGCCGGAAACAGGGTTCCCGATGCGTGGCGATCTCGCCAAGCGTGAACCTGACATGCTGAAACGTTGGTATGAACAGGATCTGTACGGGATTATTCGTAGCGCCAAGAAAGGTAAGAAAACCTTTATTCTGCATGACGGCCCGCCATATGCGAACGGCAATATTCATATTGGTCACTCGGTCAACAAGATTCTCAAAGATATTATTATCAAATCCAAGGGGTTGTCTGGGTATGACTCTCCTTATATCCCTGGTTGGGATTGCCACGGTTTGCCGATTGAACTCAAAGTAGAGCAGTTGGTCGGCAAGCCGGGCGAGAAAGTGAGCGCTGCACAGTTCCGTGAAGCTTGCCGTAAGTATGCCGCCGAGCAGGTCGCCGGGCAGAAAAAAGACTTCATCCGCCTTGGCGTGCTGGGTGATTGGGATCGACCCTACCTGACGATGGATTTTAATACCGAGGCTAACATCATTCGTGCGCTCGGTCGTATCATCGAAAACGGCCATCTGCACAAAGGCGCCAAGCCGGTGCACTGGTGCGCCGACTGCGGCTCCGCACTGGCGGAAGCGGAGGTCGAGTATTACGACAAAACGTCCCCGGCGATTGATGTCGCGTTCAATGCGGTCGATCGTGCGGCGGTGCTGGCGAAATTCGGCCTGTCCGCTGAGGCGGTAAACGGCGATGTGGCGCTGGTTATCTGGACTACCACCCCCTGGACGCTACCTGCCAACCGGGCGATTGCCCTGAATGCGGAATTTGATTATGTGCTGATTCAACTGGCTGATCGCGCCATTGTCGTGGCGGAAGGATTGGCTGAAGGCGCAGCGCAGCGCATCGCCGGCAGTGAGGCATGCTGCGTGGGAAATACGGTCAAAGGCAGCGATCTGGAATTGCTGCGGTTCCGCCATCCGTTTCTGGATTTCGATGTGCCGGCGATTCTGGGCGAACATGTGACGCTGGAAGCGGGAACCGGGGCGGTACATACCGCCGGTGGTCATGGCCCGGACGATTATGTCATCAGCCAGAAATATCAGTTGGAAATCGCCAACCCGGTCGGGCCGAACGGCTGTTATCTGCCGGGCACCTTCCCAGGGCTGGACGGTTTGTTCGTGTTCAAAGCCAACGACAAGATTGTTGAACTGCTGCGTGAGCGCGGCGCGCTGCTGCATGATGAGAAATTGCAGCACAGTTACCCGTGCTGCTGGCGTCACAAGTCGCCGATTATATTCCGTGCCACGCCGCAGTGGTTCGTCAGCATGGATCAGAAAGGGCTGCGCAAGCAGTCACTGTCCGAAATCAAAGGTGTACAGTGGATTCCGGATTGGGGGCAAGCGCGTATTGAAGCCATGGTCGCCAACCGTCCTGACTGGTGTATTTCCCGTCAGCGAACCTGGGGCGTGCCAATGGCGCTGTTCGTTCACAAGGAAACGCAAGCGTTGCATCCACGTACTGGCGAACTGATTGAAGCCGTCGCTAAACGTGTTGAGGATGCAGGCATTCAGGCATGGTGGGATCTGGATCCGGCGGAATTGCTGGGTGCGGAAGCGTCTGTGTACGAAAAAGTGCCGGATACGCTGGATGTCTGGTTCGACTCTGGATCGACGCACGCTTCCGTGGTGGATGTCCGTCCCGAGTTTGCAGGCCATGCTGCCGACATGTACCTGGAAGGTTCCGACCAGCATCGCGGTTGGTTCATGTCTTCGCTGATGATCTCTACGGCGATCAAAGGTAAAGCTCCGTACCGCCAGGTTCTGACCCACGGATTCACCGTGGATGGTCAGGGGCGGAAGATGTCTAAATCCATCGGCAACA
Organism: Musicola keenii; assembly: GCF_014855505.1. Classification (NCBI taxonomy): domain Bacteria; kingdom Pseudomonadati; phylum Pseudomonadota; class Gammaproteobacteria; order Enterobacterales; family Pectobacteriaceae; genus Musicola; species Musicola keenii. The sequence goes on from NZ_JAAWVW010000007.1 coordinate 118,494, forward strand.
CCATTGCGCCTCAGGATGTGATGGACAAAATGGGCGCCGATATTCTGCGCCTGTGGATTGGGTCGACCGATTATTCCGGCGACATCGCCGTGTCCGATGAGATCCTCAAACGTTCCGCCGATGCTTATCGTCGTATTCGTAATACGGCGCGTTTCTTGCTGGCTAACCTGAATGGGTTCGACCCTGCGTTGCATACGGTGAAACCCGAAGACATGGTGGTGCTGGATCGTTGGGCGGTTGGTTGTGCCAACGCCGCGCAGGAAGAGATAGTCGAGGCCTATGAAAGTTATGATTTTCATCGCGTGGTTCAACGCCTGATGCAGTTCTGTTCCGTCGAGATGGGATCTTTTTATCTGGATATCATCAAGGATCGTCAGTACACGGCGAAAAGCGATAGCGTTGCGCGTCGCAGCTGCCAGACGGCGTTGTTCCACATCGCGGAAGCTTTGGTTCGCTGGATGGCGCCGATTCTGTCCTTCACCGCTGACGAGATCTGGGCTTATCTTCCGGGTAAACGCGCCCAGTATGTCTTCACCGAAGAGTGGTATGACGGTTTGTTCGGCCTGGATGCAAAGGAAAGCATGAATGAAACTTTCTGGGCTGAAATGCTGAGAGTACGCAGTGAAGTCAACAAGGTGATCGAACAGGCGCGTAATGACAAGCATATCGGTAGTTCGTTGGAAGCTGCCGTTACGCTATATGCCGATAACGCACTGTATGCGCATCTCGGTCAGTTGCAGTCCGAACTGCATTTCGCTTTGTTGACCTCCAGGGCGCGTGTCGAACGTTATGAGAATGCGCCGGCGAATGCTCAGCAAAGTGAATTGTCGGGGCTGAAAGTTGTCCTTACTAAGGCTGACGGGGAGAAATGCCCGCGTTGTTGGCATTATGAAACGGATATCGGCAGTGATGCCGCGCATCCGGAAGTGTGTGGTCGCTGCGCGACTAACATCGGCGGCAATGGCGAAGAGCGTAAATTTGTCTGATGAGTAAATCGACTGGAGCAACGGGGCTGCGTTGGCTATGGCTGGCGCTGGTCATCCTGGTAGTGGATCTGGGGACCAAACAGTGGGTGATGACCCACTTTCAATTGGGCGAATCGTTGCCGCTGATCCCTTTCTTTAGCTTTACCTACGCCCACAACTATGGTGCGGCTTTCAGCTTTCTGGCTGATAAAGGCGGCTGGCAGCGCTGGTTCTTTGCGCTGATTGCTGTTGCAGTCATCGTATCGTTGCTGGTGATTATGTATCGCACCAGAGCCAGTCAAATTGCGGCCAATATTGCCTACGCGCTGATTATCGGCGGGGCGATCGGTAATCTCTCTGATCGCTTGATTCATGGTTATGTAATTGATTTTATGGATTTTTTTATTGGCGACTGGCACTACCCAACATTTAACCTTGCCGATTGTGCAATCGTCATCGGCGCGTTTCTGGTTGTGGTAGAGAGTTTTTTCAGTTCCCCGGACAAAAAAACGGCGTCAGGTGAGTAACCTATGACTCAACAAGTGGTTAGCGATAGCGCCGTACTGGTTCATTTTATCCTGACGCTGGAAGACGGCTCCGTAGCGGAGGCGACCCGTGAAAGCGGCAAACCCGCTTTGTTCCGTCTAGGGGACGGCAGTCTTTCTCCTGCGCTTGAGCAGCAACTGCTAGGGCTGCGCATCGGGGAACGGCGCCAGTTTTCCCTGCCGCCAGAATCGGCTTTCGGGCACTCGAATCCCGATCTGATCCAGTTTTTTCTGCGGCGTGATTTTGCTGAGACTGGGGTGCCGGATGTGGGCACCATTATGTTATTCAGCGGCATCGGGGGCAACGATATGGCCGGCGTAATTCGCGAGGTGGCTGAAGAGTCCGTGACGGTGGATTTCAATCACCCGCTGGCCGGTCATACTGTCGCCTTCGATATTGAAGTGCTGAGCATCGATCCCCCCGCGGCAGGAGAAGACGCATGAAGATCTTGCTGGCGAACCCACGCGGGTTCTGCGCTGGCGTTGACCGCGCCATCAGTATTGTGGAACGTGCGCTGGAGGTTTACGGCGCACCTATCTATGTGCGTCATGAAGTGGTGCATAACCGCTATGTGGTTGATGGGCTGCGGGAACGCGGCGCTATTTTTATTGAGCAGATCGATGAAGTGCCGGACGGCGCGATTCTGATTTTTTCCGCTCACGGCGTTTCTCAGGCGGTGCGCGCGGAAGCACGTAATCGCGATCTGACGGTATTTGACGCCACTTGCCCACTCGTCACCAAGGTACATATGGAAGTGGCGCGCGCCAGTCGAAAAGGTATGGAAGCGATTCTGATTGGTCATGCCGGGCACCCCGAGGTAGAAGGAACTATGGGGCAGTACAGCAATCCGAAAGGTGGCATGTATCTGGTCGAGGGGCCGGACGATGTCTGGTCACTGCAAGTGAAAAATGAAACCAATTTGTGCTTCATGACTCAGACCACACTGTCGGTGGACGATACCTCGGCGGTGATTGATGCGCTGCGGGCGCGTTTCCCGCAGATTATCGGGCCGCGCAAGGATGATATCTGCTATGCCACGACCAATCGCCAGGAGGCGGTACGCAATCTGGCCCTGGAGGCTGATGTGGTCTTGGTGGTCGGGTCGAAAAATTCGTCCAACTCCAACCGGCTGGCAGAACTGGCACAGCGTGTCGGCAAACCGTCCTACCTCATTGATTCAGCAGATGATATTCAGGAGTCCTGGTTCAGTCGCACCGCGTGTGTCGGTGTGACGGCCGGCGCATCAGCTCCCGACGTGTTGGTGCAGCAGGTCGTGAAGCGGCTGCAAGGCATGGGCGGGCAGATTGCGTTGGAGATGCAGGGGCGCGAAGAAAACATCGTCTTTGAAGTGCCGAAAGAACTGCGGGTTGACGTTCGACAGGTTGAATAAAGACACATCATCAGCGGCAGTCGTGAGGCTGCCGTTTTTTTATCTTTTCCGTCCAGCCGATCGGATGCATAAAAATTGCATGTTTATGCGTTGTCTGCTTTCTATTCCATCGTCCTTCCGCTATCCCTTTCTCTGATGCCTAGCGTAGCCTGACATAATTTTCTAATCATGCGTGAAATCTGCTGGCAACCGCTTAGCTGGCTCAGTTACCCTGATACGCATTTGTATCATGCCTGAAATCACTATAAGAGAGCGTAAACATGAAGGATTCATCGATCCGTATTGCGGTTGCCGGTGCGGGCGGCCGCATGGGCCGTCAACTGATCCAGGCGGTGTCAAATGCCGAAGGCGCGGTGCTGGGTGCGGCGTTGGAACGCCAGGGATCGTCACTGGTGGGCAGCGATGCTGGCGAACTGGCTGGGTTGGGAAAACTGAACGTTACGGTGTCAGACAGTCTGGAGGCGGTGAAAGATGATTTTGATGTGCTGATTGATTTTACCCGTCCGGAAGGAACTTTGGCTCATCTGGCGTTTTGTCGTCAGCATGCCAAGGCGATGATCATCGGGACTACCGGGTTCGACGATGCCGGGAAAGCCGCCATCCAGCAGGCATCAGCGGAGATCGGCATTGTGTTTGCCGCCAACTTCAGCGTGGGCGTAAACCTGCTACTGAAACTGTTGGAAAAAGCGGCCAAGGTCATGGGTGATTACACGGATATTGAAATCATCGAGGCGCACCACCGCCACAAAGTGGATGCGCCGTCGGGAACCGCGCTGGCGATGGGGGAAGCCATCGCCGATGCGTTGGGCCGTGACCTGAAAGAGTGCGCCGTCTATGCACGCGAGGGATACACCGGTGAACGCGATCCGAAAAGCATCGGTTTTGCCACGGTTCGCGCCGGAGATATCGTTGGTGAGCATACTGCAATGTTTGTAGATATCGGCGAGCGTATCGAGATAACCCACAAGGCTTCAAGTCGCATGACTTTTGCAAATGGTGCAGTCAGGGCTTCTATATGGTTAAAGGCCCATAATAATGGGCTTTTTGATATGAAAGATGTGCTTGAATTAGATAATCTTTGATTTATATAGGATGGATTTTTTTTATTAACTTATTGATTTTTAATGGCGCTAATGTTTGCGCCATTTTTTTTATATGTAAATGGCGATTATTTGATATTTTTTGATTTTAACGCCACTATTTTTATATTAACTGGTATTTTCAACACCGTTCATCTCCTTCTGATAACGCTTTTTATCCTTGTTGGCGTATTTACATCCACTTTTTTACTCATCCTGCCTGGCAACCGTTTACTTACATCAATTGATATGTGTTTTCTCCGCTCTAAGCCATGCATGTGGCATCAAGGCGGTAAAAAGGGATAATTTTTTGGTGTTTCAGTAGACAAGTATCGGGGGCATCATTAAAATGCGCGCAATTTGCCGAAAATTTGCCTTACAGGTGGTTTTTGCGTTGATTTAGATCGTTAAATCTGAATTAATATGCAAATAACGTGATTGTTTATTCCTTGGAGGGTGTTTTGATTAAGTCAGCGCTATTGGTTCTGGAAGACGGAACCCAGTTCCACGGTCGGGCCATCGGGGCGGAAGGTGCGGCAGTGGGGGAAGTGGTCTTCAATACATCAATGACCGGTTATCAAGAAATCCTCACTGATCCTTCCTATTCCCGCCAGATTGTCACTCTTACTTATCCCCATATCGGTAACGTTGGCGCCAATAATGCCGATGAAGAATCCCCCGCTATTCACGCTCAAGGCTTGGTCATTCGCGATTTGCCCCTGATTGCCAGCAACTATCGCAGTGAAGAGAGCCTGTCGGATTACCTCAAGCGTCATAATATTGTGGCAATAGCCGATATTGATACCCGCAAACTGACTCGTTTACTGCGTGAAAAAGGCGCGCAGAACGGTTGTATCATTGCGGGCGACGCGCCGGATGCGGCGTTGGCGTTGGAAAAAGCCAAAGCCTTTCCGGGATTGAAAGGCATGGATCTCGCCAAAGAAGTCACGACCCGTGAAAGTTACTCCTGGCTGCAAGGCAGTTGGACGTTGCAAGGCGAACTGCCGCCGGCCAAAGCGGAAGATGAACTGCCGTTCCATGTGGTGGCTTATGACTACGGTGTGAAGCGTAATATCCTGCGCATGCTGGTAGATCGCGGTTGTCGCCTGACGGTTGTTCCGGCCAAAACGCCGGCGGATGAAGTGCTGAAACTTAATCCGGACGGGATTTTCCTCTCCAACGGCCCCGGTGATCCGGAGCCCTGTGATTATGCCATCGCCGCCATCAAGACGTTCCTGGAAACCGATATTCCGGTATTCGGCATCTGTCTGGGCCACCAATTGCTGGCGTTGGCCAGTGGCGCCAAAACCGTCAAGATGAAGTTCGGCCACCACGGCGGCAACCATCCGGTTAAAGATCTGGACGGCAACCGGGTGATGATCACTGCCCAAAACCACGGGTTCGCGGTCGATGAAACATCTTTGCCCGCCACGCTGCGCGCGACGCACAAATCGCTGTTCGACGGTTCGCTGCAAGGCATTCACCGCACCGATAAAGCGGCGTTCAGCTTCCAGGGGCATCCGGAAGCCAGCCCCGGCCCGCATGACGCCGCGCCGCTGTTCGATCACTTCATCGAGCTGATTGAGTCTTATCGTAGCCATACCAAATAATCAGAATCCGTTTAGTCACGCTGCGATATAAGCACAGGGCGCAAGCGCCAACGCGGCGGTGAGTAAACGGGTTTGCAGGAGCGAGAAATGCCAAAACGTACAGACATAAAAAGTATCCTGATTCTTGGCGCCGGCCCGATTGTGATCGGTCAGGCGTGCGAATTTGACTACTCCGGCGCTCAGGCGTGTAAGGCGCTGCGTGAAGAAGGCTACCGTGTGATTCTGGTGAACTCCAACCCGGCCACGATCATGACCGACCCGGAGATGGCGGACGCCACCTACATTGAGCCGATTCACTGGGAAGTGGTGCGCAAGATTATCGAAAAAGAACGCCCGGATGCAGTGCTGCCGACGATGGGTGGACAGACGGCGCTGAACTGTGCGCTGGAGCTGGAACGTCAGGGCGTGCTGGCGGAATTCGGCGTGACCATGATCGGTGCGACGGCCGATGCGATTGATAAAGCGGAAGATCGCCGTCGGTTCGACATCGCGATGAAAAAAATCGGGCTGGAAACCGCCCGTTCCGGCATCGCACATACGATGGACGAAGCGCTGGCGGTTGCTGCGGATGTCGGCTACCCGTGCATTATCCGCCCGTCATTTACGATGGGCGGCACCGGCGGCGGTATTGCGTACAACCGTGAAGAGTTTGAAGAAATCTGCGCGCGTGGCCTGGATCTGTCGCCGACCAACGAATTGTTGATCGACGAATCGTTGATCGGCTGGAAAGAGTATGAAATGGAAGTGGTGCGGGATAAAAACGACAACTGCATCATCGTTTGCTCGATTGAAAACCTTGACGCCATGGGGATCCACACCGGCGACTCCATTACGGTAGCGCCCGCCCAGACCCTGACCGACAAGGAATACCAGATCATGCGTAACGCCTCGATGGCGGTACTGCGTGAAATCGGCGTGGAAACCGGCGGTTCTAACGTACAGTTCGCGGTGAACCCGAAAACCGGTCGTCTGATTGTCATCGAAATGAACCCGCGCGTATCCCGTTCTTCGGCGTTAGCGTCCAAAGCGACCGGCTTCCCGATCGCCAAGATCGCCGCCAAGCTGGCAGTCGGTTATACGCTGGACGAACTGATGAACGACATCACCGGCGGCCGTACTCCGGCGTCTTTTGAGCCCTCAATCGATTATGTAGTCACTAAGATCCCGCGTTTCAACTTCGAAAAATTCGCCGGCGCCAACGATCGCCTGACCACGCAGATGAAATCGGTGGGTGAAGTGATGGCGATCGGCCGCACCCAGCAGGAATCGTTGCAGAAAGCGCTGCGTGGGCTGGAAGTCGGCGCTACGGGTTTCGATCCGAAAGTGAGCCTGGACGATCCGGAAGCATTGACCAAAATCCGTCGTGAGCTGAAAGATGCAGGCGGCGAGCGTATCTGGTATCTGGCAGATGCATTCCGTGCCGGCATGTCTGTCGACGGCGTGTTCAACCTGACCAACATCGATCGTTGGTTCCTGGTGCAGATTGAAGAGCTGGTTCGTCTGGAAGAGCAGGTTTCCGAGCTGGGCGCCAACGGCCTGACGTCGGAATTCCTGCGTCTGTTAAAGCGCAAAGGTTTCGCCGATGCCCGCTTGGCTAAACTGGCCGGAGTGTCCGAAGGTGAGATTCGCAAACTGCGCGCCAAATACAACCTGCATCCAGTTTATAAGCGCGTGGATACCTGTGCCGCAGAATTCGCTACCGATACCGCCTACATGTACTCCACTTATGATGAAGAATGCGAAGCGAATCCGAATCATGATCGCGACAAGATCATGGTGCTGGGCGGTGGGCCGAACCGCATCGGTCAGGGTATTGAGTTCGACTACTGCTGCGTGCATGCGGCGCTGGCGTTGCGTGAAGATGGTTATGAAACCATCATGGTCAACTGTAACCCGGAAACGGTGTCCACCGATTACGATACGTCCGACCGTCTTTACTTCGAGCCGGTAACGCTGGAAGACGTACTGGAAATTGTACGTGTTGAGCAGCCGAAGGGCGTCATCGTGCAATACGGTGGTCAAACGCCGTTGAAACTGGCCCGTCAGCTTGAAGCTGCAGGGGTGCCGGTGATCGGTACCAGCCCGGATGCCATCGACCGCGCTGAAGACCGCGAGCGTTTCCAGCAGGCGGTTAATCGTCTGTCGCTGAAACAGCCGGCCAACGCCACCGTTTCCACCATCGATCAGGCCGTGGAGAAAGCGGCGGCCATCGGTTATCCGCTGGTGGTGCGCCCGTCTTACGTGCTGGGCGGCCGGGCGATGGAAATCGTGTACGACGAAGTCGACCTGCGGCGCTACTTCCAGACGGCGGTCAGCGTATCTAATGATGCGCCGGTGCTGTTGGATCGTTTCCTGGACGATGCGGTGGAAGTGGATGTGGACGCTATCTGCGACGGTGAACGTGTGCTGATTGGCGGCATTATGGAGCATATCGAGCAGGCCGGCGTGCATTCAGGCGACTCAGCCTGTTCGCTGCCGGCTTACACCCTGAGCAAGGAAATTCAGGATGTGATGCGTCAGCAGGTGGAAAAACTGGCGTTTGAACTGTCCGTTCGCGGCCTGATGAACGTGCAGTTTGCGGTGAAAGATAACGAAGTTTATCTGATTGAGGTGAACCCCCGCGCCGCGCGTACCGTACCGTTCGTCTCCAAGGCGACCGGCGTGCCGTTGGCGAAGGTCGCAGCCCGCGTGATGGTTGGGCAAACGCTGGCCGCGCAGGGCGTGACTAAAGAAGTGATTCCGCCTTACTACTCGGTGAAGGAAGTGGTGCTGCCTTTCAACAAGTTCCCTGGTGTCGACCCGATTCTGGGGCCTGAAATGCGTTCTACCGGTGAAGTGATGGGGGTGGGCCGGACGTTTGCGGAAGCTTTCGCCAAGGCGATGCTAGGCAGCAATTCACCGATGAAAAAAATCGGCCGGGCGTTGTTGTCAGTGAGAGAAGGTGATAAGGCGCGGGTCGTCGATCTGGCGGCCAAGCTGCTCAAGCATGGTTTCGAGCTGGATGCGACCCATGGAACGGCGATTGTACTGGGCGAAGCCGGCATTAATCCCCGGTTAGTGAATAAGGTGCACGAGGGGCGTCCGCACATTCAGGATCGCATCAAGAATGGCGAATATACCTACATCGTGAACACCACGGCGGGCCGCCAGGCGATTGAAGATTCCAAGTTGATTCGCCGCAGCGCGTTGCAGTACAAGGTGCACTACGACACTACCATGAACGGCGGCTTCGCCACGGCGATGTCGCTGAATGCCGACCCGACCGAGCAGGTGATCTCCGTACAGGAAATGCATGCCCGCATCCGTGGTTAACGGCACTCGCTGCTGATGAAGAGCCGGTCGGTGTGCACTGACCGGCTTTTTTTATGGGCATGGATGGCCGCTTTTAATGTGTGGATGAGGTGGTCTGCGTGGTAATGGCGCCGATTTGTTGCGCTGACAGGCTCCACCCTAATAAACGTTCAAATAGCTCGGAAAGTTGGCTGTCGGTTAAATGCACAGAGATCGATGAGGTTGTTTTACTCTCCTCTTCCGCGATCCTTGTTTGCAGCTGGATGGGGTAATCCAGCGGATACTGTACTCGTTCCATTTTGGGGAGCTCCTGATAGTGGCGTAGAACTTCTTTAAAGAAATTCGACGTCTTACCGGTGGCGTTGTATTCATTCATTGCCATCGCACACACACGTACACGCCACGCCTCTTCCTGATCGTAAGCCTCTGACCAGGCTGCCCGCCGCTCATTAACGGTAAATGTTCCGCTATCGTCATAGGTGATGAGCGCTAACTGCTCACGGGATAATCCCCTGAATGGGTTGGCGCCTTTTCGATTCACGAAGTCGGTTGCCTGCTGGGCGCGAGCCAGCAGATCAGGGTCGTCAGTGTTGGGGAGCTCGCTGTCGTTACGCTTCTTGTGGCGATCATAATCACTGCCGATCAACTGCTCGATCGTCTCTTGTGCCTGTTTTGCCAGAGATTGATAACCCTGGGTCGAATCCCGTATGGCTGCCCGTTCTGCGGCTGCCGACAACTGAAGCGCCAGTGTTGAAATCTCGTGGTTAGTCGACGGCGTGTTGTGAGTGGCGCCATTGAGCGCGGTGCGACTTTCTGCGCTGGTATGCGTGCCTGAAGTTGACGCGCTATGTAGATTGTCATTGGTTTGTTGTGTAACACGGTTATTGATGGTCGTCATCCGAAACTCCGGTTATTGGCTGCCGTGATAGAGACCGATCTCGTATTCGCTCAAGTATCGCGGTAGGAACTTGCAGGGATGCTGCCTTCTCATCGTGGCATTTCCCTGATACTGGCAGTTTCGCCAGAGGTTGCTTGTCACAAAGACAAAAAACGGCATAGATAGAGTGAGCCTGGCTCAATTAATAAATAGCGACAATATTTTCGATTTATTTACGGTTTAATTGCTATTTTTTTAATTTTTAAGCGCGGAGTGACGAACGGGGAGAAAGTCAGGCGAACGGCGAGAAAGAGAAACCCTGCCGAAAACCGGCAGGGCAGCGGGTTGAGCGTTAACTCAGAGCAACCTTGATGCCCAGTGTGATGAGTACGCCGCCCAGCACTTTGTCGAGCAATGTTTGGGCTTTAGTCATGCCGCGACGCACGGGTTCACTCTGAATCAGGATGACCAGTAGCGGCCACCAGCACAGTGTCAGTCCCCAGATGATCCCGGCGTACCACAACTTTTCGCCGAAACTGGAATCAAGGTTCAACACCTGAGTGAAAATAGCCAGAAAGAATAGCGTGGCCTTGGGGTTGAGCAGGTTACAGAGATAACCCTGCATGAAGGCGTTGCGCAGGCTGACGCTCTGGCGCGGCAAGCCGGCGATATTCAATTTTCCGCTGCCGCGAGCGCGCAGCGCCTGAATGCCTAGCCAAATCAAATAAACCGCACCGACATATTTCAGCAGGCTGAATAGCCATGGCGTGGTGGTGATCACGACAGCCAGGCCGGCAACACAGTAAGCCATATGGGTAGCGACGCCGCAGATGACGCCTGCTGCCGTCATCATGGCGGCGAGACGGGGGTAACGCGCGGCGTTTTTTATCACCAGAAAAAAGTCTGGGCCGGGAGAAAGCATCCCCAGCATGGCGATGGTGGCAACAAATAAAGAAGTCTCAAGCATGATGTATTCAGTATGGCAATCAAAGAACGGGCAAAAAAACGTGGGCATAATAGCGCCGATGGCATGCTTTCGCACCATCAATAACGAGAATTGATTGTTAATAAACTTATAAAAGCCATATATATAGTGGTTGTATTCAGGAACAGGGGCAGGAACGTAAATATGGTATGTGAGACCACGCAGCAGAGGGATATCACCCGGCTGTGTATTCAGTGTGCGCTACTGCTGCTGCAGCATGGTGCTGAAAGTATGGTTGTTGAGCAGTTGTCGTCCCGTCTGGGCGTAGCGCTGGGTGTGGATAGCGTGGAAAGCTCCATTTCCGCCAATGCGATCGTATTAACCACGATTATGCAGGAACATTGCCTGACCTCCACCCGTAAAAACGTGGATCGCGGCATCAATATGCATGTGGTGACGGAAGTTCAGCATGTGGTGATCATGGCCGAGCACCGGTTGCTGGATGTCGACGGCGTGGCGCGTCGATTCAGTAAAATCAAGCCGCTGCGTTATCCGCGTTGGCTGATGGTAACTGTCGTGGCGTTGTCATGCGGGTGTTTCAGTCGGCTGAATGGCGGCGGCTGGGATGCGTTTCTGGTGACGGTGATTGCCAGCGGGATGGCAATGTATGTGCGGCAGATGTTGACCGCGCGCCATCTGAACCCCTTGATCAATTTCTGCATTACGGCGTTTGTCGCCACTTCGGCTTCCGGCTTGCTGATGCGGCTACCGGGGCTGGAGCATGCGTCAACCGTGTCGATGGCGGCCAGCGTATTGTTGCTGGTGCCAGGGTTCCCGCTGATCAATGCGGTGGCGGATATGTTTAAAGGGCATGTGAATACCGGCCTGGCGCGCTGGGCGATGGCCAGCCTGCTGACGCTGGCGACCTGCATCGGGGTCGTGACGGCGATGGCGCTATGGGGGCTGCACGGATGGTCATAGAGCTGATTGATGCGCTGGCGCAGGATATGGTGCTGGCTGCCGTGCCGGCGCTGGGGTTCGCCATGGTTTTCAACGTACCGATCAAAGCGTTGCCTTATTGTGCGTTGCTGGGCGGTATTGGCCATGGTTGCCGTTTTTTGATGGTTCATTTCGGCTTCCATATCGAATGGGCGTCTTTTGTGGCGTCCATTCTTATCGGTGTTATCGGTATTCGTTGGTCTCGCTGGTTGCTGGCCCATCCCAAAGTGTTCACAGTGGCCGCCGTTATCCCGATGTTCCCCGGCATTCCGGCTTATACGGCGATGATTTCGGTAGTGCAACTGTCACATCTGGGGTACAGCGAGGAGCTGATGCAGGTATTGATTACTAATTTTCTTAAAGCCAGTTTTATCGTGGGCGCGCTGTCTATCGGGTTATCGTTGCCCGGTATCTGGATTTATCGCAAGCGGCCCGGCGTATGAGTATGCTGCGGTCGGTGCGGCGCTCTGTCATCGGCATAAATAGCCCCGCGTACATCGCGGGTCTTTGGCGGCTGGGCGCCGTTGCGCCAGACCTGATGGTGCCCCAACCTGTCTCGGCAGGAGCGAAAACCTGAAATATACCCCGACAGTCGACGAGAGATGAGCACAGAGTTCGCATCTTAAATGACAGTCAGGGGCTGCCTTGATGGACGGGGTATCAGCTTTCTTTGAGATGGAGCGCGTTTGTTCACATTTGCTGACACTTCGCTCAGCTGTCGGATCTCTCTTATATTATGGCCGTCACAGGTCGTCATATCGACGTTCGCCCAGGCTTTCCGTATAGTGGCACCAATTTTTCAGCCTGCAGGGTTTTACCATGGTGATTAGTTTGATTGCCGCACTGGCGGTGGATCGGGTTATCGGTAAGGAGAATGCCATGCCGTGGCATTTACCGGCCGATCTGGCATGGTTCAAGCGTAATACGCTGAACAAGCCGGTAATTATGGGGCGTCATACCTACTGCTCGATTGGCAAACCATTGCCGGGGCGACTAAATATCGTGGTGAGCAGCCAGCCGGGCGACGACGAGCGGGTGATTTGGGCCGCGTCGCTGGATGAAGCCTTACTGGCGGCGGGCGACGTGGATGAAGTCATGGTGATTGGCGGCGGCAAGGTTTATCAGCAAATGTTGCCGAAAGCGGGTCGTCTTTACCTGACACATATTGATGCGGAAGTGGAAGGGGATACGCACTTTCCGGAATATGAGCCGGACGAATGGGTATCGATATTCAGCGAGTTCCACGACGCGGATGAGCTCAACTCCCACAGTTACTGCTTCGAAATTCTGGACCGTCGTGAGGGTGGCGCGATGTGACGAGGAGGCGCGCGCGGCTTTCTGCGCGCCCGGTCACGGCTTCGCCGATGGTGTTTACCCGGCGGCCATGGCTTCTCTGTCAGGCGCTATCAGTGATGGCTGGCTGAAATAGCTTTTATCTTCCCAGCGCAGCAGCGTTAGCGATCCTCCCCAACAACAACCGGTATCCAGCGCATAGATGCCGGCTGGCGTTCCCTGACCTTCCAATGACGCCCAATGACCGAATGCCACGGCATAGCCCGCAGGTAACTGGCTGGGTAAATTAAACCAGGGTTTCAACAACATCGGCGCCTGCGAGGGTGCCTCTTTACACAACATATCCAGTTGACCGCCAGAGAAACAGTAGCGCATGCGGGTGAACACGTTGGTACTGAAACGCAAACGCGGCAGCCCGCTCAATTCGGGGCTCCAGTGATTGGGCATATCGCCGTACATTGCATTGAGAAATAGCGGATAGCTGTCGCTGGCAAGGATGGATTCCACTTCTCTGGCGCATATTCTGGCGGTTTCCAGATCCCATTGCGGCGTGATGCCTGCGTGGGTCATCACCAGTTTCAGATCGTCGTCCACCTGCAGGATCGGCTGGCGACGCAGCCAATTGATCAGTTCATCTACATCCGGCGCCGCCAGCAGCGTCTCCAGCCGGTCTTTAGGCTTTCTGCGGCTGATGCCGGCATAGACCGCCAACAGGTGCAGGTCATGGTTGCCCAGTACCATTCTAACCGCCGGCCCCAGGGAGCGAACGTAACGCAGCACACCGAGAGAATCCGGCCCACGGGCAACCAGATCGCCTGTTAGCCACAGGGTATCCAGTTCCGGATCGAAGGAAACTTGCGCCAAAAGCGACTCAAACTCAGCCAGACAACCGTGGATGTCGCCAACAAGATAGGTAGCCATAATGTCTTAATGTATTAATGAAGGGATTGCCAGACGGAAAACCGGTATAGCAACCTGAAACGCCTCGCCCTGATGATCGATCATCTGGTAGTGGCCTTCCATGGTTCCCATCGGTGTTTCCAGAATCGCGCCGCTGGTGTACTGAAAATCATTGCCCGGCAGAATCAGCGGTTGCAGGCCGACCACGCCTTCACCCTGTACTTCGGTCTGCTTGCCGTTGCCGTTGGTAATGATCCAATAACGGTTCAGCAGTTTGATGTCGTGACGCCCCAGATTACGGATGGTAATGGTGTAGGCAAAAATGAAACGATCTTCATCTGGTTGAGATTGCGCTTCCACGTAGAAGCTTTGGACCTGTATGCAAACTCGGGGCGCGTTAATCATCACGACAACTCCAGTTTATTCCTGCGGTACGGGGTGTCCCGTCAGCCAGTTGGCCAACTGGCAATACTGCTCAACGGTGACGTTTTCCGCCCGGGCGTTGGGATCTATCCCCTGTTCCGTCAGTTGTTCCGGGGTAAACAGGTTGCCCAGACTGTTGCGCAGCGTTTTGCGGCGCTGGTTAAAGGCTTCGGTAGTAATCCGGCCCAGCATGCGCGTGTCCACCGTCGGATAGGGCGACGTGGTATGCGGCACCAGGCGCACAACGGCCGAATCCACTTTGGGCGCGGGCTTAAATGCGCTCGGCGGGACTTCCAGCACCGGGATGACCTGACAATAATATTGCGCCATGACACTCAAACGCCCATAAGCCTTGCTGTTCGGGCCGGCAACCAATCGATTGACGACTTCTTTCTGCAACATGAAATGCATGTCGCGAATAGAGTGAGTATAGCTGAACAGGTGGAACATCAGCGGTGTCGAAATATTATACGGCAGGTTACCAAAAACCCGCAGCGGTTGTCCTGCCTGTTGTGCCAGCGCGGTAAAATCCACCGTCATGGCGTCCTGCTGGATAATAGTGAGCTTGTCCTTCAGCGTCGGGTGGGTTTCCAGCCTGGCGGCCAGATCGCGATCCAGCTCCACCACGGTGAAACGGTCGATACGTTCCCCGACCGGAACGGTCAGCGCGCCGAGCCCGGGGCCAATTTCCACCAGCGCCTGACCCGATTGCGGGTAGATGGCGGAAACAATACTGTCGATCACAAACTGATCGTTGAGAAAGTTTTGCCCGAAACGTTTACGGGCGAAGTGGCCTTGGTGGACGCGATTATTCATTACGGTTAGCGATCATATGAATGGCAAGATTGAGTGCAGTACGGAAACTGCCTGGATCGGCGTTGCCGCTGGCGGCAAGCTCAAGGGCGGTACCGTGATCGACCGAGGTGCGGATGAAAGGCAACCCCAGCGTGATATTGACGGCGCGGCCGAAGCCCTGATATTTCAGCACCGGCAGCCCCTGATCGTGGTACATGGCCAGTACGGCATCGGCGTGTTCCAGGTATTTGGGCTGGAATAGGGTATCCGCCGGTAACGGGCCGACCAACTGGATGCCGGTCTGACGCAGTTCGTCCAGCGCCGGGATGATGACATCCAGTTCTTCCCGGCCCATATGGCCGCCTTCCCCGGCGTGAGGATTCAGGCCGCAGACGTAGATGGTCGGTTGGGAAATACCGAATTTACGCTGCAGGTCGTGGTGCAGAATGGAGATCACTTCATGCAGACTGGTACGGGTGATCGCTTCTGACACCGCTTTCAGCGGCAGATGCGTCGTCGCCAGCGCGACCCGCAGTTCTTCAGTCGCCAGCATCATCACCACGCGCGCACACTGGCTGCGATCGGCAAAGAATTCGGTGTGGCCGGAGAAGGGGACGCCGGCGTCATTGATGATGCCTTTATGCACCGGGCCGGTGATCAGCGCGGCGAATTCGCCGTTCAGGCACCCGTCGCAGGCGCGCGCTAGGGTTTCCACCACGTAGCGACTGTTGGCGACGTTCAACTGACCGGCAATAACTGTCTCTGTCGTAATGACCGGCAACAGGGTCAGCGTGCCTGCCGCTTGCGGCCGGGCAGCCTCCTCGGGCCGATAGTCACGCAGTGTCAGCGGCAGCCCCAACTGTAAAGCCCGGCTGAGCAACAGTTCGGGATCGGCACAAACCACCAGCTCGATCGGCCATGCCTGTTGGGCCAGCATAACGATCAGATCGGGGCCAATCCCGGCGGGTTCGCCGGGCGTCACCACGATTCGTTGGGTGATATTTTCCATCGACATCAGTTTTGGCTCGGGCTCTGACTATCAAGGATTTTTACATAGGCTGAGGCGCGTTTTTCCTGCATCCAGGTTTGCGCTTCTTCGGCGAATTTACGATTGAACAACATACGGTAAGCGCGCTCTTTCTGGGCGGCATCGGTTTTGTCCACCTGACGGGTATCCAGCAACTGGATCAAGTGCCAGCCAAAGGAAGAGCGCACCGGTGAGCTGATTTCACCTTTCTTCAATTGCATCAGCGCATCGCGAAACGCCGGGTCATACATATCCGGCGAGGCCCATCCCAAGTCACCGCCCTGGTTGGCGGTGCCCGGATCCTGCGACAGCAGTTTCGCCTGAGCGGCAAAACTGGTGCTGCCGCTCTTGATCTGTCGGGCGACATCTTCCAGTTTGGCGCGCGCCTGCGCATCGTTCATCACGACGGACGTTTTCAGCAGAATGTGGCGTGCGTGCATTTCAGTGACTGAAATAGCCTGATTGCCGCCGCGGGTATCATTCACACGCAGAATATGGAAGCCGACGCCGGAACGAATCGGGCCGATAACCTGACCTTTCTCCGGGTTAGCCAAGTGTTCGGCGAACAACGACGGTAGCTCCTGCGGGCGGCCCCATCCCATCTGGCCGCCTTTCAACGCCTGAGGATCGGCTGAATAGGTGATGGCCAGCTTGCCGAAATCCGCACCCTGACGCGCGTCTTTAACCAATCGATTGGCCAGCGACTCGGCTTTGTCGACCTGCTCCTGGCTCGGGTTTTCCGGCAACGGCAGCAGAATCTGGCTGAGGTTCACTTCTTTATCACTGCCCTGGCTGGCGATCTGCTGGGCCAGCGCGTCCACTTCCTGCGGCAGGACGGTGACGCGGCGGCGCACTTCGCTATTGCGCACGTCGGCAATTGTCATGTCCTTACGGATCTGGCTACGGTAGGTGTCGTAGTTGATGCCTTCTGCGGCCAGACGGCTGCGCAATTGATCCAGGGTCATATGGTTCTGCTGGGCGATATTGGCGATGGCGCGATCCAACTGATCGTCGGACACCTGGGCTCCCATCTTCTGCGCCATCTGCAGCACGATGTTGTCCATGATCAGCCGCTCCAGAATCTGATGACGGAGGGTAGCGTCATCCGGTAACTGCTGACCGGATTCCTGCGAGTTCATCTTGACGGACTGCATCAGACTATTGATATCACTTTCCAGAACCACGCCGTTATCCACCACTGCAGCGACTTTATCCATCACCTGCGGGGCGGCAAACACCGTGTTGGCACTTAATGCCAGTCCCAGAATCAGCGTTCTCCAGTTCTTCATACCTTTCCCATTCATTTCATCCGCACGGGCGGGTTGTCGGTTTAATCGTTACCGGTAGTTAGACGCTTATGGCAGCGAGAGTTCCCGGTATCACATCATCAGAAAGCGCGTTGATAGGGCAAAATGCCGTTTTTGAGCATTTTGTCCGTTCCAAGGCCGTAGTTGCTGCTCAGACCGCGTAATTCGAAACTGAAACCTATCTTATTGTCGTAAACGCTTTGGCTGGTCGTGCTGTTCCATTTGGTGATCTTGCGCTCGTAACCGACGTTGACCGCCCAGCAGCAGGTGCTGTATTGCAAACCGACGAGTTGATCCGCAGGCTGGTTGGCTTTGACGTCATAGTAATAGGCACCGACGATCGCCCAGCGATCGGACAACGGCCAGCTGCTGGTCACTCCCACCTGGGAGATACCTTGCTGGTAGCCAGGGTTGGTGATGTTAGGCAACATGGCCTGAATATATTCGGCGCTGGCAAAACGGTAGTTCAACTGGAACATCCGTTCACCCCCGGCCCGGTATTCCAGCGCGGCATCACCCAGTGTGAAATCTTTCAGTCGATCGTCGTATTGCAGACCGCCACGAACGCCCCAGTCGTCGGCAAACTTCCAGTAAGCGTCACCGGCCCACGACAGGCTGCCGCGATCGTCGCTGCTATCAATAATGGACGAGGTGCCGGTACGCGGACGTTCAAAATAGTAAATCTGGCCGACAGAGGCGTTAAACCGCTCGACTAATGCCTGATCGTAAAGGCGAGTAGTGACGCCGGTGGCTATCTGATTAGCGGAGGCGATGCGATCCAGACCACTGAAGGTGCGATCGCGGAACAGCCCCGCATAGTCGCTTTGCAGCAATGTCGAATCATAGGCGCGAGTGGAAGACTGGTTACGATAAGGAACATAGAGATATTGGGCGCGAGGTTCCAGTGTCTGGGTGTACCCCTGCACCAAATCCATGTTGCGTTCGAAAACCATTTTGCCGTCGACTTTGTATTGCGGCATGACCCGGTTCACCGTCTCTTTCAACGGACTGGTGGGGTTATCGGCGTTATAGGTATCCAGATTATTCTGCTGATAGTGGGTCGCCATCAGTTTAGCTTCGGTGTTGAGACTCGCCCACTGGTTGGATAACGGCAGCGATAGCGTCGGCTCCACATGTACACGGGTTGCATCCGGCAGCGTCGGGTTGATATTGGTAAATTTCGCAGCCTGACCATAAATGTGTAGATCGAAGGGGCCGATGTCATTCTGGTAATAATTGAGGTCGAGCTGCGGCATAGCCCGATAGATATCCCGGCTCGCCAGATTGCTGAAGACCTGGTACTGACGAGTTGACACGGTAGCGTTCCAGTTTCTTTCGGCATAACCCATGCTGAATTTCTGTGTCGCATAACCATCGGTGGTGTTGCCGTAGACGGAGTCGAGGTCGGTGAAGTAGGTTTGATCGCTAACTTTGGTGTAGTCAACGTTGAAACGCCAGACCTGATTCATAACGCCGGCATGTTGCCAGTGAAACAGCCAGCGGGTGTAGTTATCGTCCGTGCCGTATACCGAAGGATTGGATTTGACGTCGCGGTTGTACTGCTTATCATCCGGCAGCCAATCGAATTCGATCTGGCCCAGACCTGGCTGCGTCAGATAGCGGAACTCGTTTTGCCACTGTAGCCCGCGCTTGGTCTGCACATGCGGTGTAATGGTGGCATCATAGTTCGGCGCAATGTTCCAGTAATACGGCGTAATAAGCTCAAAGCCGTTTCTGCTGCCATACTTGGCATTGGGGATCAGGAAACCGGAGCGGCGCTTGTTGCCGATGGGAAGTTGCAGATAAGGGCTGTAGAACACGGGAACGCCAGCAATACGAAAGCGTGCGTTCCAGATTTCAGCCACTTCTTCCTGACGATCCTGAATCACTTCCGAACCGACCACACTCCAGCTATCATCACCCGGCAAACAAGAGGTGAAGGAGCCGTGATCTAAAATAGTGTACCGGCTGTTTTCACGCAGTTTCATGATGTTTGCGTCGCCGCGGCCTTGACGACCGACCATCTGGTAGGTGCCGTCGTAAACGTCGGTATCTTTAGTATTCAGGTTGGACCAGGCTTTCGGGCCGGTCAGAATGACCTGGTTGTCATCGTAATGCACATCGCCAGTTGCCGTTACGGTACGCAGAGGCGTGTTTTTATCCTTGCCTTGCTGTTGATCCAACTGGACCTGCTGAGCGTTGAGTACGCTATTGCCCTGCTCGACGTTCACATTACCCGTGAAAATGGCGTTATTAGGGTAGTTGGCTTGCGACTGATCGGCCTGAATATGTACAGGTAACTGATTGGTATCACCGGTAACGAGCGGGCGGTTATATACAGGAATGCCCAACATACACTGAGAGGCGAGATCGGCCAGCGCGTGCTGGCTGTATAGCGCTGACCAGATTAACGAGGCCAGCAGAGTTGGGAAACGTTTTTTCATACTCGGTATCAGGTGTTCCGTCATCAAAGGCGTCATGCCGGCAAACGGCCAGAGACTATCGCATGTCCTGGTCTGGTGCCAGCGCAAATCCCCGCCGTTTTCGCGATGTTGCCGTTAGGAGCAAAGATAAATGACGGGTATGATAAAGCAATTTTTGGCCGACGGCATGGGGATTTGAGGAGTATATGCAGTATTGGGGAAAGTTGCTGGGACTGGTACTGGGGATCATGTCCAGTGCCGGGGTCGGTGGGATAATCATCGGGGTGGTGCTGGGTCATTTATTTGACCGGGCCCGTCGATCCCGTCCGCGCGACTTTTTTACTGCTCAGGCCACACGTCAGGCGTTGTTCTGCCTGACGACGTTCCAGGCCATGGGGCACCTCACCAAGTCCAAAGGGCGGGTGACGGAGGCTGATATCCGCATTGCCACCAAAATGATGGATCATCTCGAACTGTTCGGCGAAGCGCGTGCCGCCGCGCAGCAGGCCTTCCGCGAAGGCAAGGCCAACCAGTTCCCGATGCGTAATAAATTGCGGAAATTGCGCGATGCCTGCATCGGTCGTTTTGATCTGATTCGTATGTTTCTTGAGATTCAATTACAGGTAGCGTTTGTCGATGGGGCTCTGCATCCGAATGAGCGCCGGTTGCTGTATGTTTTTGCCGATGAGTTGGGCGTAACGCGCGAGCAGTTCGAGTTGTTCATGCGCAATATGGAGCGTAGCGGCCATGGCCATCAGTCGGGCCAGAAATCGAGTTCCCAGAACAGCAGCTACCAATCGCGACAGAATGGTTATCAGTCCCGGCAGAACAACAACAAATCCTACCAACGTCGCAACCAGTCTTATGGTGGTCAGTCGTATGGGCAACGTCCGCCGATGTCGTCGCGCGGCCCGACCATTGAAAGCGCCTGTCGGACGCTGGGAGTGCGCCCCAGCGATGACGCCGTGACTGTTAAACGCGCCTACCGCAAGCTGATGAGTGAACATCATCCGGACAAAATGATGGGGAAAGGGCTCTCTCCCCGTATGATCGACATAGCCAAACGTAAGGCGCAGGATATTCAGGCCGCCTATGAGTTTCTCAAAACCCACAACTTTTCCCGCTGATTCGCTCTCCGTCGCTTCGTTCTTTTGATTGACCCGTATTCAGAAATCCGCTTCGCAGCGAAAATGCATCGGCGTATGAAATGCCGGGTGGGTGATGGCCAGTTCCTGCGCGTGCAGCAGCAGGCGGGGCGCCATGGCTTTGGCGTCAGGGTGGGCATAGAAACCATCTCCCAGAATAGGATGCCCCAACGCCAGCATATGCACCCGTAGCTGATGGGAGCGGCCGGTTATCGGCATCAGCTTCACGCGGGTGGTGCCGTCGGCGTCGCGTGCAAGCACCTGATAGGCGGTTTGCGCCGGTTTCCCCTGTTCGAAGCAGACTTTCTGGCGTGGGCGGTTGGGCCAGTCACAGATCAGCGGCAGATCCACTAGCCCTTCATCCTGCGCCATATGCCCCCATACGCGGGCAAGGTACGATTTCTTCGGTTCGCGCTCGCGGAACTGGCGTTTCAGTTCGCGCTCGGCGGCTTTGGTCAACGCCACAACCATGACACCGCTGGTCGCCATATCCAGACGATGTACGGATTCGGCTGTCGGGATGTCGGCCTGGATCCGGCTCATGATGCTGTCTTTATGCTCGTCGGCGCGACCCGGCACCGACAACAATCCGCTGGGTTTATTGACCACAATAATGTGTTGATCCTGATACAGAACATGTAGCCAGGGATCGCGCGGGGGATTGTAAGGTTCCATGCTGACTCCAGAAACACGGCGGGAATAGCCCCGCCGCGTAAAGGCAAACCGGATTACTGGTGGGAAACCACCACCAGACGGATGGCATCCAGCCGCCAGGTGGCCTGCTGCAGATTGAGCAGCACCTGCTCGCGCTGATTCTCCAGCGCTTCCAGCTCGTCGTCACGAATATTCGGATTCACGGCTTTCAACGCCTCAAGCCGAGCCAGTTCGCGGCGTAATTGCGTTTCGGCCTGGCGCTTCGCGTCGTCGATCAGCGTCTGCGCCTGTGCTTCCACCAGCGGTTCGGCTTTCTGCAGCATGTCGTGTACCTCGTTCTGCACTGCATTGACCAGTTTGCTGGAAGTATGGCGGTTAACCGCGTTTAACTGACGGTTAAAACTTTCGAACTCCACCTGTGCCGCCAGATTGGTACCTTTGCGATCCAGCAACAGACGGATCGGCGTTGGCGGCAGGAAGCGAGTCAGCTGCAATGCTCTGGGCGCTTGTGCCTCCACCACATAAACCAGTTCCGCCAACAGGGTACCGACCGGCAACGCTTTGTTTTTCAACAGAGAAACGGCACAACTGCCGACGTCGCCGGAGAGCACCAGATCCAGTCCGTTGCGGATCAACGGGTGCTCCCAACTGACAAACTGCGCATCCTCGCGGGACAACGCGCGATCGCGGTCGAATGTGATGGTGCAGCCGTCCTGTGGCAGGCCGGGGAAATCCGGCACCAGCATGTGGTCGGACGGCGTCAGCACGATTAAGCCGTCGCTGCGATCGTCTTGATGCACGCCGACGATATCGAACAGGTTCAGCGCGAAATTCACCAGTTCAACATCGTTATCCTGCTCGGCGATGGTGGTCGCCAGTGCTTGAGCATCTTCGCCGCCGTTGGAGTGCATTTCCAGCAGCCGGTCGCGCCCTTGTTCCAACTGCGCCTTCAACGTGTCGTGCTGCTGGCGGCAGGTGCGGATAAAATCGTCCAACCCTTCCTGCTGCGCCGGGGTGCCGAGCAACGTGAGCAATTGTTCGTAGTGGCTGTCGTAAATGGTGCGACCGGTGGGGCAGGTGTGCTCGAAGGCGTCCAGCCCTTCGTGATACCAGCGCACCAGCAGCGCCTGTGCGGTGCTCTCCAGATATGGCACCAGGATCTGGATTTCGCGGCTTTGGCCGATGCGATCGAGACGGCCGATCCGCTGTTCCAGCAGATCCGGGTTAAACGGCAGATCGAACATGATCAGGTGGCTGGCGAACTGGAAATTGCGGCCTTCGGAGCCGATTTCGGAACAGATCAACACCTGTGCGCCTTCCTCTTCGGAAGCGAAGTAGGCGGCGGCACGGTCGCGCTCTAAGATCGACAACCCTTCGTGGAACACCGCAGCGCGGATGGCCTCGCGGGTACGCAGCACCTGTTCCAGTTGCAACGCGGTGGCGGCTTTGGCACAGATAACCAGCACTTTTTCGTCGCGGTGGCTGGTCAGGTATTCCAGTATCCACTCGACGCGCGGATCGAAGCTCCACCAGGTGGCGTTGTCGTCTTCGAACTGCTGGTAAATCTGTTCCGGGTACAGCATGTCGCGCGCGCGATCCTCCTCCGATTTACGGGCATTCATGATGCCGGAAACGCGGATAGCGGTCTGATACTGGGCGGGGAGCGGCAGCTTGATTTGGTGCAGTACACGCTGCGGGAAGCCTTTGACGCCCTGACGGGTGTTGCGGAACAGCACACGGCTGGTGCCGT
The DNA here is from genome assembly GCF_014855505.1 of Musicola keenii. Classification (NCBI taxonomy): domain Bacteria; kingdom Pseudomonadati; phylum Pseudomonadota; class Gammaproteobacteria; order Enterobacterales; family Pectobacteriaceae; genus Musicola; species Musicola keenii. The sequence goes on from NZ_JAAWVW010000007.1 coordinate 141,893, forward strand.
GGCGGTCCATCAGCATGGCGATCAGTTCTTTGCGGGCTGCATCGCTGTCGTCGCTGTTGCTGGAAATGGCTTTCAGCAACGGCTCGATATCCTGCTCGCCCAGCATGTCGCCGAGAGCGTTGCGATCGGCATCGCTGATCGGGTTGCCGCTCAACAGCAGCGTTACTGCGTCGGCGACCGGACGATACTGCTGTTGTTCGGCGATGAATTCGCGGTAATCGTGAAAACGATCCGGATCGAGCAGGCGCAAGCGGGCGAAGTGGCTTTCCTGGCCGAGCTGTTCTGGCGTTGCGGTCAACAGCAGAACGGCGGGAATCACGCGCGCCAGACGTTCGATAGCTTTATAGCCGGCGCTCGGCGCCTCTTCGCTCCAGGCCAGATGATGGGCTTCGTCCACCACCAGCAGATCCCAGTCGGCGTCCATCAGGTGCTCGAAGCGGGACGGATTGCGGCGCACAAAATCCAGCGAGCAGATGATGAGTTGCTCGGTTTCAAACGGGTTATCCGTGTCGAGGCGGGCCTCGGCATAGCGTTCGTCGTCGAACAGGGAAAACAGCAGGTTGAAACGGCGCAGCATTTCCACCAGCCACTGGTGCTGCAAGGTTTCCGGCACCACGATCAACACACGCTCGGCGCGGCCGGACAGCAATTGCTGATGGATAATCATCCCGGCTTCAATGGTTTTCCCCAGGCCTACTTCATCCGCCAACAGCACGCGCGGCGCATGGCGCTGGCCGACTTCGCGGGCGATGTGGAGCTGGTGCGGGATCAGGCTGGCGCGCATACCGCGCAGACCGCCCCAAGGTTGCAGCGCCTGTTCATGCAGGTGGCGACGCGCACGATAACGCAGGGCGAAACGATCCATACGATCGATCTGGCCGGCGAACAGGCGATCCTGCGGCTTATTGAACGTGAGTTTGCTGTCGAGCAGCACTTCCCTCAGTTCAGCGGCGCTGTCGTCGTCCTGACGGCGGCCGATGTAGGTGCGCAATCCGTTTTCGTCACGCACTTCTTCGACCTTCAATTGCCAGCCGTCGTGACTGGTGACGGTATCGCCCGGATTGAACATCACGCGGGTGATGGGGGCGTCGGTTCTGGAGTAGAGGCGGTTTTCGCCGCTGGCCGGGAAGAGCAGGGTAATCATCCGGGCGTCTACCGCCACGACCGTCCCCAATCCTAAATCGCTTTCTGTATCGCTAATCCAGCGTTGACCAAGTGTAAAAGGCATAAATCTAACTCGATACTCGTCGTTGTAGATGAAAGTCAGGAACTGTTTATTGTTCGGCAACGGCCCCAAATCCGGCAACACCCTGCCTACCGCGGCAGCCGCGGTTTGTTTCGTATGGTGAGAGTGGCTGTGCTCCGGTTTCGTTTTCGCGTCGGTGGCAGTGCCATGCTTCGCGCTTCGGCTTGTTAGCAGCGAGAACACCCGATCACGTTTCCCCAGGTGCGTCTGATCCTTGCGAACTCATACATGCCTGGCGATGAAGCGACGGTTTTGGCGAGCAAACCGGATATTCAGGGACATAACCTAAAGGGGCGCTATGGTACTGGATGGGGGCCGGTTCGTCACCTGCCAACCGCCAACGAACATCAAAAGAGCCCTAATTGTCCGGTAATCAGTGTAGCAAAGTCGTCGTGCAGGAAGGGCAGAATCGCATCGGCCACCGGCTGCAATTGTTTTTCCACATAATGCTGATAGTCCAGTGAAGAGTGGCGGTTTTCCAGCGGTTCCGGGCCGTTGACGGTGATCACGTAGCTGATCCAACCGCCGTTTTGATATTGAAGTGGGCGATCATGACGCCGGTTGTAATCGTCCGCCAGCCGAGCAGCGCGCACTTGCGGCGGAACATTGCGCTGGTAGTCGTCCAGGCGGTGGCGCAGCCGTTTACGGTATACCAGCAGTTCATCCCATGCGCCGCGCAGGGTGTTGTCCACGTATTCCCGCATCCACTCCTGATAGGGCTCCCGGTGGAAAATGCGCCAGTACAGCTGCTGCTGGAACTGCTGCGCCAGCGGCGTCCAGTCGCTACGTACTGTCTCCAGCCCTTTGAACACCATCTCCTCGCCCGCAGGGGTATGGATAAGCCCGGCATAGCGTTTTTTACTGCCCTGTTCGGCGCCGCGGATGGTGGGCATCAGAAAACGGTGAAAGTGGGTTTCATATTCCAGCTCCAGCGCGCTAACCAGCCCGTGCTGCTGGTGTAGATGCTGCTGCCACCATTGGTTGACGAACGTCGTCAGCGCATGGCCGATGGCGTCGGCCTCTTCGGCGCGGTGGGCGCGGTTGAGCCAGACAAACGTGGAATCGGTATCGCCGTAAATCACCTGATAACCCTGTGACTCAATCAGTGTGCGGGTCTGGCGCATGATTTCATGGCCGCGCAAGGTAATCGAGGAGGCGAGCCTCGGGTCGAAGAAGCGACAGCCGCTGGAGCCCAGTACGCCGTAGAAGGCATTCATGATGATTTTCAATGCCTGCGACAGCGGTTTGTTACCGTCGCGCTTGGCGGCGTCGCGCTCGTGCCAGATGGATTCGACAATGGCGGGCAGGCAGTGATGGCGGCGGGAAAACCAGGCGCCGCGGAATCCGGCGACGGCATGCTGTTCGTCCGGACGATTCAGCCCCGTCACCAGCCCGACCGGGTCGATCAAAAAGGTGCGGATGATCGAGGGATACAGGCTTTTGTAGTCCAACACCAGTACCGAATCATACAAGCCGGGGCGAGAATCCATCACGTAACCGCCGGGGCTTCCCTCTGGCGGCACCTCCCCCAGATTGGGGGCGACAAAACCGGCACGGTGCATCCGGGGCAGATACAGATGGGTGAACGCCGCCACGGAGCCGCCGCTGCGATCGGCGGATAACCCGGTGACGCTGGCGCGCTCCAGCAGGAACGGCAGCAGTTGGGTTTTATCGAAAATGCGAGTGACCAGTTCGCAGTCTTTCAGGTTGTAGCGGGCCAACGCCGGTTTATCGTGGGCGAAACGCCCCTCGATTTCATCAAGCCGTTGGTAAGGGTTATCGCTGGCTTTGCCTTCACCCAGCAGCGACTGGGCGACAAACTCCAGGCTGAACGAGGCGAAGTTCCAGGTGGCGGACTTCAGCGCTTCAATGCCGTCGACGATCAACCGGCCTGCCGCACCGGCGAAAAAGTGGTTTTGCCGGTAGCCATGCTCGCGCCACTCCAGCGCCTGGCCGCCGCGCCCCAGCAATAACGGCATACGGTAACGCTCGGCGTGCTGCTGCAGCACTCGTAGGTCGAACTGCACCAGATTCCAGCCGATAATCGCGTCCGGGTCGTGGGTTTGCATCCACTGGTTGAGTTTTTCCAGCAGTTGCGGGCGGCTGGCGACGTACTCCAACGTGAGATCGCCGGCATCGTCGGCGTTGCCGTTTTCCGGCCCCAGCATAAACACCTGACGTTGACCGCACCCTTCCAGCCCGATGCAATACAGCTCGCCGTGACGGCTGGTTTCAATATCCAGCGAGACGGTGCGCAGCGACGGGCGGTAATCCGGCGCCGGTTTCAGCCGGGCCTGTTCGATAAGACCGCCCGGCCGCTCGTCGCCGCTGAACCAGACCGGCGCGGTGATGAAACGTTCCATCAGAAAACGCTCCGGCGGGCGGATATCCGCCTCGTAAACCGGGATACCCGCCTCCTGCAGTGTTTTCTCCAGCCGCAGCAACTGGCGATACTGCGCACAGTAGAGCCCCAACAGCGCTTCATGGCGGAAACTGTGCAACGCCAGCGGGCGCAATTGGCAATGTTTTTCACCGTTGAGCAGGCGCAAGATCTGTGCCTGATGTTGCAGCGGAACGAACGCCACTGCCTGCTGCGGCGGCAGGCGCACGCGACGAGGGCCGTCATCGGTAGCGAGCCAGAGCTCAACCTGAATGCCGGTCGGCGTATCCTGCCAGTGGCGGGTAAGTACGAATCCCTGACGCAACTCGGTGTCTGTCATGGCGCGTTGTGCGGTAGATAGTAGAAATGACGAGGCAGAGTATGGTTATGCATACAGTATCTGTCCAGTGTTTTATCCCTGAAAAATTTCAGGCTGTCCGTGTGTCGGTCTTATTTCCTGGTGGGCTACCGTATCGATCCTATTTTGATTATCCATCCATGATGATTCAGGCCGTTGAGGCCATTTTGGCGGCGTGAAAATAATGTTGAAATTTGAAATTATTATTTTGATATCTATGTTCTGATATCGGAAACGGCAGGATAAAAGAATAAAAACTAAATTATTTTAGAAACAATCTCTGAAAAGATCACCGATATAAATTATAAACAGAGAATTATGGAAATACCGCCGCCAATATGTGATGCACTCCGCAATATTGCTGCTATTGATTGATTTGTTTATAAAAAGTAAAAAATCGTCGCGCACTAAGAAGAAGCAATAAAGCGTCTAATTGGTGCATTGGCATAGCGAGCTGATGATTGCCGTTGGCGGTTATCGATATATTTTTCTTTTAGGTTCTGATTATTAACGCATTAATTGATTCTCTCCTCCTGGCATATTTATTGCTGTCTTTAAACCGGTGAACAGCACATAAACCTGTTACACAGATCTTCTTTTTATCACCCTGAAATACCTCATCGATTTTGATAGATGGGCGCTGCGGCGTCTGCAATCGGAAATACGGTGACGGGATGGCGCGTACTTCCATGAAGGAAGTCGGTACTTATTTTTATAAGAGGCGATCATGAAGAACACATGTTTCAGATTCACGGTAGCGGCAGTCCTGGTGTCTTCTGCGCTGGCATCCGCCAGCGTCATGGCGGGCGAGGTAAAAATCGGCGTAGTGCTGCCGTTGAGCGGCGCACTGAGCGGCTATGGCCAACCGTCCCAGAAAGGGGTCGAGTTGATTAACGGCATCGAATCGAAGCTGAAGAACGGCGATACCGTCAAGCTGGTGATTATCGATGACAAGAGCGACAAGGTGGAGGCCGCCAACGCCATGCAGCGTCTGGTTTCCAGCGACAAGGTGGACGCGGTGATCGGCGAAGTGACCTCCACCAACACCATGGCGATGACCAAAATGGCGGAAGACAACAAAACGCCGATCGTCTCGCCGACCGCCACCAATGATCGCGTCACCAAGGGCAAGGAGTATGTCAGCCGGGTGTGCTTCTCCGACAGTTTTCAGGGTGTGGTGGGGGCCAACCTGGCGACCCGCGACCTGAAGGCCAAAAAAGCCGCCATCATGTTTGACAGCAGCAACGATTATTCCGTCGGGCTGGCGAAATCTTTCCGCACCCAGTTCCTGAAAAACGGCGGCACCATTCCTATTGAAGTGCAGGCGCCCGGCGGCAGCAAAGATTTCAAGGCCCAGCTTTCCACTATCAAGTCGCATAACGTCGATGTGATCTACATGCCGATTTACTACACCGAAGGCGCGTTGATCGCGGTGCAGGCCAAACAGCTGGGGCTGAAACTGCCGGTGATCGGCGGCGACGGTCTGGCGGCCGATCCGGTGTTCTTCAAGATGGGACAGGATGCGGTGAACGGCTGGATGACCACCGACTACTACTCGCCCAACGCCAAAGAGCAGACGCCGGAAGGGGAGAAATTCATCAAGGCCTGGACTGCCAAATATAACGAACCGACCCATACCTGGGGCGCGATGACGGCGGATGCTTACAAGATGATCGTCAACGCCATGAATAAGTGCAGCGATCCGCACGATCGCGTCTGCGTGAACAAAAATATCCGCGCCACTACGGACTTCACCGGCATTACCGGCAAGCTGACCCTAAAAGACGGCGACGCCATTCGTAACGCGGTTATCAATGAAGTGAAGGACGGCCAGTTGGTGTTTAAAACCGTCGTCAATCCTTAAGGCCGATCGGCTGATTATCACAGAGCGGAAAATACCCCGGAGCGGCTGCCCACGGTGGCCTGCTCCGGTGTTATCCGAGACCAAGGGGTTGCTTGACCGGTACCCCTGATTACCGGCAGAAGGGTGGCATGATGGATGTTGCGGTTTTCTTGCAGCAGGTTGTCAACGGGATGAGTCTGGGCAGCATGTACGCGCTGATCGCCATTGGTTACACCATGGTGTACGGCGTACTGCGGCTGATTAACTTCGCTCATGCCGACATCATGATGGTCGGGGCATATATGGCCCTGTTCAGCGTGACGTCTTTCGGGCTTCCCTTCGGGGCGGCCGTTATTTTTTCAGTGCTGATCGCCGCGTTGCTGGGGATCGGTATCGACCAGATCGCTTATCGTCCGCTACGGCAGGCATCGAAGATCTCTATGCTGATCACCGCCATCGGGGTCAGTTTCTTTCTGGAGAACCTGTTCAACGTGGTATTTGGCGGTAGCCCGCGTTATTTCGAATCGCCGCCGTTCTTCAACCAGACGATCAATTTCGGGTCGATCATTATCACCAACGTGGCCTGGATCGTGCCGCTGCTCACGCTGGTACTGCTGGCGATCATCCTGTTCATCCTCTATCGCACCCGTCACGGTATGGCGATCCGCGCCGTGGCGTTTGACGTGAATACCGTGCGGTTGATGGGGATCGACGCCAATCACATCATCGCCTTCGTGTTTGCGCTCGGCAGTGGGTTAGCGGCGCTGGGCGGGGTGTTCTATGCCATCAGCTATCCGTCTATCGATCCGCTGATGGGGGTGTTGATCGGCTTGAAAGCCTTTGCGGCGGCGGTGTTGGGCGGTATCGGCAGCGTAAGCGGCGCGGTGATCGGCGGTTTCATTCTGGGTTTTACCGAAGTGGTGGCGGTAGCGGTTTTTCCGGAGCTGGGCGGCTACAAGGACGCCTTTGCCTTCATGTTTCTGATTCTGGTGCTGCTGTTCCGACCGGTGGGCATCATGGGCGATGAACGACTGGAAAGGAGCCGTTTCTGATGAGAATGCCGCAGACTTCCCCGGCGACGTTCCTGGGGTATATCGCGCTGTTTGCGCTGATGTTTCTGGCGCTGGCGGCGCTGGAATCGCTGTTTGACGATTATATCGTCCGTATTTTCTGCAACATCTTTATCTTCATGATCCTGGCGGTGAGCTACAACCTGATTAACGGTGTTACCGGCCAGCTTTCATTGGAGCCAAACGGCTTTGTGGCGATTGGCGCTTACATTACCGCCATTCTGCTGCTGACGGCGGATACCAAGATCAACATGTTCGAGATGGCGGCACCCAGTCCGGTGATCCTGATATTGCACACCAGTTTCCTGCCGGCACTGGTGATTAGCGGTATCTGCGCATCGGTTGTGGCGGTCTGCCTGGCGTTTCCGGTGTTTCGGGTGCGGGGCGACTATCTGGCGATCGTTACGTTAGGCTTCGGTTTCATCATCAAAATCTTCGCCATCAACAATCCGCAGATCACCAACGGCGCCATCGGTATCAACGAAATCCCGCAGGCAAGCCACATTTTGTACTGGTGCGGCTTTATCGCGCTGATCGCAGTGGTATTCATTCTGCAACTGGTTTACTCAAAGTACGGCCGCGCCATGAAGGCGGTGCGCGACGATGAAGACGCCGCCATCGCTATGGGGATCAATACCTTCAAAATCAAAACCTGCGCCTTCGCCACCAGCGCCTTTTTCGAAGGGATCGGCGGTGGTTTGCTGGCTTCGTTGCTGACCATCATCTCGCCGGATCTGTTCGACTTCATGCTGACGTTCCAGTTGCTGATCATTATTGTGCTCGGCGGTCTGGGCAGCACTACGGGGGCGATTTTGGGAACGGTGGTGGTGGTGGGCAGCGGCGAATGGCTGCGTTTCCTCGACCAGCCGTTGACGTTGTTCGGCCAGGATTTCGGCGCGCATCCGGGGCTGCGCATGGTGGTGTTCTCGCTGGTGCTGCTGGTGATCATGCTCTTTGCCCGCGAAGGGCTGCTGGGAAAACAGGAAATCTGGGATATGCGCAGGAGACGTCTGAATGGCAAATAATCCATTGCTTCGCGTTGATAACGTCACCATGCAATTCGGCGGACTGCGCGCTATCGACGACGTGAGTTTTCATATCAATCCGGCGGAGATTTTTGGCCTGATCGGCCCCAACGGTGCCGGCAAAACCACCCTGTTCAACGTGATTACCGCCAATTACAAGCCGACCGGCGGCGTGGTATCGCTGGGTGAGCAAACGCTGGCCGGGCTGAAGCCCAATCAGGTGGTGAACCGGGGCATCGCCCGTACCTTCCAGAATATCCGGCTGTTTCCCTCGATGACGGTGCTGGAAAATGTACTGATCGGCCTAGATCGTTTTATTCATTATTCGTTTCTGGAGGCGGCGTTGCGCGTCGGGCGTTTTTTCCATGCCGAGCGTCAAGCCAAAGAAAAAGCGATGGCGCTGCTGGACTACATCGGTATCGCCGAGCACGCCGATTCGCTGGCCACCAACTTGAGCTATGGCAACCAGCGTAAGGTGGAGATTGCCCGTGCACTGGCGACGTCTCCTAAATTGTTGCTGCTGGACGAGCCGGCGGCAGGGATGAACCCGCGGGAGACGGCGGAGCTGGCGCAACTGATTTTCAAAATGCGTGCTGACCACGGGTTGACGGTACTGCTGATCGAACACGACATGTCGTTCGTTAATACCCTATGCGAGCGGGTGATGGTGTTGGATTACGGCAAACCGCTGTTTAGCGGCACGCCGCAGGAAGCGGTGAACAATCCCGACGTGATCGCCGCCTATCTGGGGGATATCGATTATGCTTAAGGCCAGCAATTTGCAGGTATTTTACGGCTTGATTCAGGGGCTTAAAGGCGTCGATCTCGAAGTCAACAACAGTGAGATCGTCACGCTTATCGGCAGTAACGGCGCCGGCAAAACCTCTACGCTCAACGGGATCATCAACCTGGTGAAATCCACCGGCGGGGTAAACTTTCTGGACGAAGATATTTCCCACAGCCCCACGCACCAGATTGTGCGCAAGGGGCTGGCGCTGGTGCCGGAAGGGCGCAAAGTGTTCACCAATCTGACGATTGAGGAAAATCTGCGCATGGGGGCCTACAACAACCCGATGAATTTCACCTACCTGCGGGACAAAATGTATGCGCTGTTCCCACGCTTGAAGGAGCGGCGCAGCCAAATGGCGGGCACGATGAGCGGCGGCGAACAGCAGATGTTGGCTATCGCCCGCGCGTTGATGAGTGAGCCGGTGCTGTTGATGCTCGATGAGCCTAGCCTGGGACTGGCGCCGAAGGTGGTGGGGGAGCTATTCGCTACCATCAAGCAACTGCAGAAGGAAAATATCACCATCCTGCTGGTGGAGCAGAACGCCACTGCTGCACTGAAGATCGCCGATCGCGCCTATGTGCTGGAAAACGGCCATATCGTGCTGCACGGCCCGGCACCGGAGATTCTCGCCAACCCCGAAGTGAAGCGGATGTACTTGGGCGGGTAGGCGCCGCATAGTCGAGATTGCGTGCCCATTCTGCGCGTTACATTGATGCATGAGCCGGCGATATCCGCCGGCTTTTTTGTCTGCGGGAGTCGCATGTGTCGCGGGTTCGGCTCTGTTGAGGGGAGGGATCGTATCCGGCCGAACTGTCACAGAGGCGCCGTATCCTCTTTGCGAGTTAACACCGCCACCCGACTTAATTTATCGTTCGGGAAACGAAGTGTAGCAGTCCGATACTGCCATTTCTGTATCGTATACTGCTATCATCCCGTTATCTTCGTTCATAAAAAAGCAGATAAGTAGAGATTTATGGAAGCCTGGCTACAACACGTAATTACCCAATCCCTGGCTTGGTCGCTGACGGCGGTTCTGCTGGTGACGTTTCTGGAATCGCTGGCGCTGGTCGGTCTACTGCTGCCGGGCACCGTGATGATGGTGTCGCTGGGGGCGTTGATCGGCAGCGGCAATATGGGGTTCTATCCCGCCTGGGGTGTGGGGATTATCGGTTGCTTGCTGGGCGACTGGATTTCCTATTTCATCGGCTGGCGGTTTCGGGATCGGCTACATGGCTGGTCGTTCCTGAAAAAACACAGCGCCTATCTGTATCGCACCGAAAAGATGTTGCATCAGCACCATATGGCGACGGTGCTGATTGGGCGTTTTGTCGGGCCCACCCGGCCGTTGATCCCGATGGTGGCGGGCATGCTGGAATTGCCGCCACGTCGTTTCGCCGTGCCTAATATCATCGGTTGTATTACCTGGCCGCCTGCGTATCTGATGCCGGGAATATTGGCCGGTGTGGCGTTGGATATCCCCAAACAGGCGGACAGCAACGGGTTCAAGTGGCTGTTGCTGGCGACGGCGCTGCTGGTCTGGGGCGCCGTGTGGTTGTTGTGGCAGGTATGGCGACAGCGTGGTGGTACGGCGGCACAGCCCGGCGGGTGGCTGACTCCCGCTCGCCTGCGCTGGATGGCCCCGCTGACCGTACTGTTGGCCGGGATCTGTCTGTGGCAACTGTGGCTGCATCCGCTGATGCCGGTGTATCGCCGTCTGTTGTGGCAGATTCTGAATGGGTAGCACGGGTTACTTTTTCTTTTTGCCGAGCAGAGTGGGTTCTTTAGCCAGCTGTTCTGAAAGAAAACCGATCAACGCGCTGATTCTGGGGGGCAGGTGTCTGGTCGGCGGATAGAGCAGCCAGATCTCCCCGCTATAGTCGGTTTTGAAGCTCCATTCGGGCAACACCTGCACGATGTCCCCTTGCTCTAACGCTTCTCTGGCCGTGAACCAGGGTAGGCTGCCGATGCCGATATGCCGTCGTACGGCATCGAGCCTGACGCCGGTGTGGTTGGCGGCGTAACGTCCATGCACGGCGACGCTGACGGTTTTGTTTTCACGGCTGAATTTCCAGCGTGCGTCGCCGGGGGTTTCACCGAGATAGATACAGCAATGTTGTTTTAAATCATGAGGATGGTGCGGTACCCCCTGTTTTTCAAGGTAGGCGGGGGTGGCGCACAGCACATGATCGATCGTGGTCAATTTGCGACCCATCAGCCCCGGCGGCGGCTGGTTGGTAATCCGGATGGCGACATCGATCTGATCGTCGATCAGATCCATATAGCGGTCTTCCAGACGCATGATGATATCAACCTTGGGATACTGTTCCAGAAAAGCGGGAATATGCGGGTGGATGAGAAAATGCCCCACCGCTTTGGGGACGCTCAGCCGAACGATGCCTGCGGGTGCATCGTTAAATACGCCTGATGTCGAGATTGCCGCCAGCGCTTCGTTCACCATGTTTTGACAGTGTTGATATATCACCTGCCCGCTATCGCTGAGCCGCAGTTTGCGGGTGGTGCGTTGCAGCAACCGGGTATTGAGCGCTTTTTCCAGCCGGTTGATCGAGCGACTGATCGCGGAAGGCGTCGCCCCCAACTGCCGTGCCGCTTCCGAGAAGCTTCCGGTTTCCACCACCTTGGCGAATACCGCCATTTCCTCCAGTAGTCCGAGCTCTTTATTTGTGAACATAGGGAATAAATCATTTGCCATTTTGACGGATTATCCTGTTCGGATGGTTTTAATACAATGGGGAAAACCAAGAGACGGGAGAAATGCAGTGACGGAAAAAATCTATCTTGAGCAGGGGGAATTGTCGGTAATGGCGGAGGTCATCGAATGTAAACCGAGGGCGGGCGGGGGCTATGCGGTTTTATTAAGTTGCACGCCTTTTCATCCGCAGGGTGGTGGTCAACCCGCCGATCGGGGCACGATCGATGGCGTAGTGGTGACACACGTCGTCATGGTGCCGGAGGGAATTTGGCATTTTACTGATGAACCGATTGCGTCGGGTGTGGTGAGGGTGCTGGTTGACGGCGAGTGCCGTCAGTGGCATTCCCGCTGGCATTCCGCGGGACATTTGATTGCGCATATCATGGAATCGCAAGGATGGACGCCGGTCAAAGCGCATCACTGGCCGGGGGAGGGCAGAATTGAATTTTCCTCTGGCGTAAACAGTCACGACATTACGGCGCCGGCGTTGACGGCATTATGTTCCGCAGCCGTCGCTGCCGACTGGCCTTGTCGAGTGGATCGACAGCAGGATGGGTTCCGTACTGTCGGCTTCGGCGAATTTGCGCCCTATCCTTGCGGCGGAACCCATGTCAGTTCTCTGAAAATAATTGGCGATGTTGTGATTACGGATGTGAAAAACAAAAAAGGAAAACGAGTCGTTCATTATGATATTCGGTGACGGACAGTTATTTTCGTTATCCTCTCCACGATAAAAATATCGGTTTACCGCAGTTGTTTTTTATTTGTGATACTTGTGGCGTAAATAATAGATTGTGGTACCGGATTTTTATGATTCGATTCATGGAATATCCATATGGGAATATATTCTTATTATGACGGGTTATTGGCATGAGTTTCTGTCACTGGCGCTGATTCATTTTTTAGTCGTATTGTCTCCGGGGGCTGATTTCGCCGTCACGGTACGGCAGAGCGTCTGCTATGGCAGAACAACCGGGTTATTCACTGCATTGGGCATCGGGGCGGGAATATCGATTCATGTCATGTATACCTTGGTCGGTGTCAGCGCATTGATGCAGGCATCATCCTGGTTTCTGAATGTCGCTAAAATCACTGGAGGAGGTTATCTATTTTATTTGGGGATAAAGTTTATCACCAGTCAATATTCAATGACGGAGGATGCTTTTCAGGAAGGAAATATTATCAACCGTCCGAGCGGGAAAAAGGCTTTTTTATCCGGATTTATTACCAATGCCACCAATCCTAAGGCTACGCTATTTTTTCTGGCTATTTTTACCTCGGTGGTCAGTACGGCGACACCCTGGTTTATTCAGGCCGGGTATGGCGTATGGATGTGTGGCGTAAATGCACTCTGGTTCATGCTGGTCAGCCTGTTATTTTCACATTCCGCTGTCAGGGCCTATTTTCTTTCTTACGGGCGATGGTTTGAGAAATTAATGGGCGTGATGTTGCTGGTTTTCGCCGTCCGGTTATTTATGGCGATGAGGTAGGTTGTGCGTCGTCGGCATTTCCTGGTGCTGGCTCGCACCTGCCGCGCCGGTACACCGTGACCGAAGATAAACGCCGCGCCATACCGGAATGAGTCGGTATGGCGCGTTTGGTGGTTAGCGATAAAACTCCGCCACCTGATCGAAAATCCGCATTTCTTCGCCGTGGCGCGTCACCTGCAATACGTCTTCCAGTTTTTCAACTTGGCTGATCATCTGCGCGAGCCGCTGATCGTCTTTGACCAACAGCCAGATGCGGCTTTGTTCGTTATCGGGCAACGGCATACACATGATCCCTTCGACGTTAAAGGCACGGCGGGCAAACAGCCCGCAGACGTGGGACATCACGCCCGGATGGTTGCGTACCGACAGTTCCAGTGTGACCTGCGCGGGAGTCGTAGTCGATGTCTGCATGGTATTAATCTCCAATCATCTCGGTATTGGCGGCACCCGGCGGCACCATCGGGAATACTTTTTCGTTGATATCGATCGCGGCGTGAATCAGCACCGGGCCTCGGCGGTGCAATGCATCACGCAATGCTTCCTGCGGATTGTCTGCGGCGTTCAAATCGCAGGTGGCAAAACCGAAACCGGCGGCGATAGCCAAAAAATTAGTCTGGTAGCGGTAATCCGACGCGAAGAAGCGCTGCTGGTAGAACAACTCTTGCTGCTGATGCACCAGCCCCAGCGACTGGTTGTTCATCAACACGATCTTCACGTTCAGGTTTTCTTCGGCGGCGGTGGCCATTTCCTGGATGTTCATCATCAGGCTGCCGTCGCCGGAAAAACACACCACGGTGCGTTCAGGTTCGGCCAGCGCCGCGCCGATAGCGGCTGGAACGCCGAATCCCATGGTGCCGAGACCGCCGGAGGTCAACCATTGACGTGGGCGGCGCAGCGGATACGCCTGAGCGACCCACATCTGATGTTGGCCGACATCGGTGGCGATGATCGCGTTATCGTCCAGTTGCCCGGCAACGGCGTGGATCAGGCCGTAATGACTCAGCGGGTCGTCAACGTTTGGCATGTTGAAGGGAAACTCTTGTTGCAGCCCGCGCATCTGGGCGAGCCACTCAGCGCGTTCATTGCGTTCGATAAGCGGCAGCAGGCAGTCCAGCGCCTGTGCGACATCGGCATTCAACGCAATGTGCGGCTGGCGGATTTTACCCAATTCAGCGGGATCGATATCGATATGGATGATGCTGGCGTCCGGGCAGAACTGCTCCGCCTTGCCGATGGCGCGATCGTCAAAGCGAGCGCCCAGTACGACCAACAGATCCGATTGTTGCAGGAGCAGGTTGGTGGCGCGGGCGGCGTGCATGCCCAACATCCCCAGCGACAACGGGTGGTCTACCGGCATGGCACCCAGCGCCATCAGCGTCATGGTGGTGGGCAGGCCGGCGCGTTCTGCCAGTTCGGTCGCCTGGCGATGTGCGCCAGCACTGATGATGCCGCCGCCAAGATACAGGATCGGGCGTTTGGCGCGGTTGATCATTGCAGCAGCCTGATTAACAGCATGTTGATCGATAGCCGGTGCGGCGGCCGGCGCATCCGGCGTCGGCAGTTCGGCCAGATCGAGGGTGGCGGTCTGTACATCCTTCGGAATATCCACCCATACCGGGCCGGGGCGGCCAGATTGGGCAATGCGGAACGCATCATTGATGACACGCGGCAGCTCGCTGATATCGCGTACCAAATAGTTGTGTTTAGTCACCGGGATGGAAATACCGTAGGTGTCCACTTCCTGAAAGGCATCGGTTCCGATCATGCCGGAAGAGACCTGGCCGGTAATGCACACCAGCGGGATGGAGTCGAGCTTGGCGTCGGCGATGGCGGTCAGCAGATTGGTGGCGCCCGGCCCGCTGGAGGCCATGCACACCGCCGCTTTGCCCTGTGCCCGAGCCATGCCTTGGGCAATGAATCCAGCCCCCTGTTCGTGACGAGCCAGTACGTGGCGGATGGTTCGGCTTTGTCCTAGCGCATCGTACAACGGCAAGGCAGCGCCGCCCGGGATCCCGGTTACGGTAGTGATGCCTTGCTGTTCCAGCAAACGGACAATCAGCTCAGCTCCTGTATAACGCATAGTCATATCCTTTATCAGAGCCGGTGCTGGGGGAGCGGGGAGGTGGATACGAAAAACCCCGCTCGGCTTGCGCCGGCGGGGTTTGGAATCTTGATTTGGATTCGGAACCCGTTACGGCGCGCTGCCGACCACGACCACCACGACGCGCACGACGACGACCGCGTCTAGCTGCGCGGCGTTGTTAAGTAGTGCGAAAGTAGAGGTGGTGTGTTTCACGGGGAACCTGTTTCGTTTTGGTTAATTAGCGGATTCATCTAACCATGAGTATGGAAAACCAAACAATAGCGAGCAGGGGATGAAAACCAAAATCGTGATGACGATCACGATTTGTTACCTGAACTGACAGTCATTCCCAGAATCCGTGCGACGTGCTCGTGCTGTTGCAGGGTGGCGGTTGGGCCATCATGGGCGATGCGGCCTTCCAGCACTAAAATGCTGCGCGGTGCGATGCGCTGCGCGTCCGACAGGTGGTGGGACACCATCAACAACGTCAGTTGCCGCTCGGTACAGATATCCTCCACCAGCGTGAGCATTTCCTGCCGAAGTGCGGGATCGAGCGCGGAAAACGGTTCGTCCAGCAGCAGGATCGGTTGCTGGCGGATCAGGCAACGCGCCAGCGCCGCGCGTTGACGTTGCCCGCCGGAAACCTGCGACGGCAGGCGATTCAACAGGTCGTCCAGCGCGACTCGCTGCGCAATGCGACGTAGCGTGTCGCGCTGCGCGTGGTCGAGCTTCAAGCCTGGATGCAGCCCGAGAGCAATGTTCTGCCCCAAGGTGAGGTGGGGGAACAGGTTGTTTTCCTGAAACAGGATCGAGACCGGGCGCCGGGCGGGCGGCGTATCGGCATGATCCTGGCCGTTGAGCAACAACCGGCCATGCCCGGCCTGCAGGAAACCGGCAATCAGGGCAAGCAATGTACTTTTCCCAGCACCGCTAGGGCCGAGAATGGCCAATCGTTCGCCGGGATCAAGGTGTAGATCGAAGCGCATCGGCAAATGTTGGTAGAGATAGGTCAACTTATCCAGCGTGATCATGACGGCCTGCCAGTTTCTCAATCAGGGTGAATAACAAAAAACAGAGCAACAGCAGCAGCAGTGCGGTCACGGCGCCATCAGCGCTGCGGTAGGCGCCAATCTGTTGATAAAGATAGAACGGCAGAGTACGAAACGACTCGCTGCCGAACAGCGCGATGACGCCGAAGTCGCCCACCGACAGCACGCAGGCAAAGGCCAGCGCCTGAGCGATCGGCGGTTTGAGTGCCCGCAACTCCACCACTTTCAGCCGCTGCCAACCGTGAATATCCAGCGACTGACACAACGGGCCATAGCGCTGTGCGATATCCAGCATCGGATTTTCCAGCACTTTCATTGCGTAGGGAATGGCCATCAGCGCGTTGGTGAGCACCACCAGTTCATAGGGCGAGGTCGGTAATCCGACGGTATGGGTGAATATCAGAAAAAAGCCGGTCGCCAACACGATGCCCGGCATCGCCAGAATGAGCAGGCCGCTCAGTTCCAGCCATTGTGCGGCCTGTGTGCGCTGCCGCAGCCGCAACTCCCTGCTGCTCCACAACAACATCAACGTCAGGATGACGCACAGTACGCCGGAAGCCAGCGCGATGCGCAGCGAAGTCCATAATGTCTGCCATAGCGCATTCTGGCGTATGACGCTGACGAGCGAACCGTGCAGCCCATCAGCCATCACGGCCAGCAATGGCGGCAGTAACAGCAGGAGTGCCGCGACAATCAACAGGGTATCGGCGATGCGGCTGAACGGGCTGTCCTGAGGATCCCGCCAGTCACGCTGCTGGCTGATGCCGACCGGCAGCAGTGTGGTTAACCGCTGCCCAAGCAGCGTCAATCCCAGACAACAGATCAGCTGTAACAGTGCCAGCAGCGCCGCACGCGCCGGGTCGTAATCAAAACTCAGCGCCTGATAAATCGCCAGCTCGATGGTGGTTGCCTGCGGGCCGCCGCCTAAAGAAAGCACGGTAGCGAAACTGGCGAAGCAGAGCATGAAAATCAGCGATCCCGCCGGGAGTAACTGACGGCGCAGCCAGGGCCATTCCACCAGCCGGAAAAAATGCCAGCCGCGCATGCCGAGCTGTGCCGCCAACTGGCGCTGTTCGCTGGAAATACTCTCCAGCGCCTGCAGCATCAGCCGAGTCGCCAGCGGCAGATTGAAGAACACATGGGCCAGCAGGATGCCCTGCAAACCGTAAGGCGAGAAGCGATAATGCAGCCCGAACAGCGCCAATAGCTGCGCCAGCCAGCCTTCGCGGCCATATACGCTGAGGATACCGAACACCGCCACCAGCACCGGCAGCACCAGCGTCATGGCGCATAGCCGCAACAGCCAGCGCCGGCCGGGGAAACGACGTCGGTAGAGCGCGCGCGCCAGAAACAGCGCGGGAAGTGTGGAAAGCAGGGCGGAAAGCAGCGCCTGCCAGACGCTGAATCCGATGACATGCCACAGATAACTATCCTGCCACAGTGACAACCATGGCGCCTGCGGCGCATCAAGCCACAGCGCGCCGAAGGCCAGCACGGCGGTGGCCGTCAACAACGAGGCTGCCAGACCGCCGGCCCACAGCCAGCCGGGAATCAGCGGCTGACGGCGCGTTGCCATGCCTGCACCCAGCTTGCGCGTTGTTCAGCGACCTGCTGTGGGGTGAACGACAACGAGGTCTTGGGCACAATCAGGCTGTTATAGCCCGCAGGTAACTCGGTTTTGACCGCCGGGTACATCCAGTTGGTGGTCGGGATGATCTGCTGGAAAGCCGGGCTGACCATGAACTGCAGGAAACGCTCCGCCAACTGGGGGTTTTTACTGCCGGCCAGACGGCCGGCTACTTCTACTTGCAGGTAATGGCCCTCGGCGAAATCAGCGGCGGCATAGGTGTCTTTCTTCTCGGCGATGATGTGATAGGCCGGCGACGTGGTGTAGCTCAGTACCAGATCCGCCTCGCCTTTGAGGAATAGACCGTAAGCTTCGCTCCATCCCTTGGTGACGGTAACGGTTTTTTTAGCCAGTTGCTGCCAGGCTTGCGGCGTCTGGTCGCCGTACACTTTTTGCATCCACAGCAGCAAGCCTAACCCCGGCGTGCTGGTGCGAGGGTCTTCGTAAATCACCTTCCACGGCTGGTTGCTTTCCACCAGTTCACGCAGGCTTGTCGGCGGGTTTTTCAGCTTGTCTTTGTTGTAGACGAAGGCGAAGTAGCCGTAGTCGAACGGCAGAAAGGTGTCGTTTTTCCAACCGCCGGGTACGACCAGCGCATCGGTGCTAATACCGTGTTTGCTGAACAGGCCGGTTTGTTCCGCTGCCTGCAGCAGGTTGTTGTCCAGGCCCAAGACAATATCGGCCGGGCTGTTTTTGCCTTCCATGCGCAGGCGGTTAAGCAATGAGACGCCATCTTCCAGCGCGACGAATTTCAGTTCGCAGTTGCAGGTTTTTTCAAAGGCGGTTTTGACGCCCGGCCCCGGCCCCCATTCTGACGCGAATGAGTCGTAGGTGTAGACCGTGAGCGTCGGTTTGGCGAACACGGGGGCGGATAGTAATAGCAGGCAGGACAGTAATTTTTTTAACACTTTGCACTCCAATTTTTAGCGGATGGCAAAGGTCTTTGAGCAGGCCGGAAGCAGTCTCAAATCCCTTCGCCGGTATTAACCGGATCAGGTTCGACGGGTATTTTCTCAGCGACAAACCGAACAGCGGCGGCATCGCACCCCGTTGAGAACGGCGGTATTGTAAGATGAACGTTACAGAAGGGAAAGCACGGAATCTGGCCGCATGCGCTCCGGTTGACGTCGACATGTACGACGCGACAATCGCTGTGCGGCGCGCGTTTAGAGATTATCCGGCGGTGCAAACCAGGCGGATTTGAAATCGAACCACCCGCGGGTATTGAGATGGATGCCGCGCATGCTGCGTTGCCCCTGCAATTGCAGCCAATGGTGAAATAGCGGGTGGATTTGCTGGCGTTGTATCAGCGCCTGTCCCCAATCCGGCAAAGAGAGCGAGCCCTGCCGCCATTGGCGGGCGGTCGCGGCCAGATCTTCGTCTATGCAGTGTTGCAGCAGCGGCATTTCATACAACATGGCAAACAGCGAGAATTCGAGCGGCAAGGCAAAGTTGGCGCTGCCGAGCCACAGATCGCTATCGCCTTGCCCTTGATACCACTTTTCATAATCCAGATGCTGCACGCTGAGCGTGACATCGTACTGCGCCAACAGACGCGCCATGATGTCGGTAATATCCTGATATTCGGGGTGATCGCGATAGCTGGTGATACGCAGCTGAGCCAGCGACGCCGGCTTTTCCTGCAAGGCGCGCGGAATATTGTGATGCCAGCGCGGCAGCAGGCCGTAGGCGGGCGACCAACTGCTCTGGTAAATATCGCCCGCCTGGCCGAGCATGGCGACCGGGCTAAGCACCTGGCAGAGCCAACGCCGGACAGCCGGATCGCACATGGTCGGCGCGCGTCGATCGAACAGGAGGTAGTAACAGCCTTCCTCCAAGCGGTTTTCCAGTTCGTCGGTATGTGTATCGTCTCCCTGTAACTGTATTGAGCAGGGAGAGCGCGACGGTTCATCAGGCAGTACCCAAATACTGACTTCATCGATCAGCGCACGGTAGCCAAAGTAGTCGTCAAATGCCTGAATCTTAAGTTGGCTATGGGTGTTTTTCACCACCGAGTATGGGCCGGTACCCACTGGCTGACGCACGAAGTCCGGCAGTGTTTGCCACTCTTTCGGGATGATCATCGCCGGAACGCTGCCCAGCAGCCATGGCAGCCAAACGTCGGGCATGCTGAGCTCAATATCCAGCACGAACGGAGTGGGGGAAGTAATGGCGACCAAATGTGAGAACAGCGGCGACAGCGTCAGCCGTTTTAGGGAAGTGACCACGTCTTCCATCGTCATTTCCCGACCGTGATGAAAGCGTACCGCCGGACGCAGATAAAACCGCCAATGCAGTGGCGACAGTGCCTGCCAGTGGTGCGCCAGATCCGGCAGGAGTTCCCCATTTTCCTCATTTATGCTGGTCAACCCGCTGAAGATCTGCCGGGCCAGGTGCATTTCGGAACGCCGTAATGCATTGCCGGGCATCAGGTTATGCATCGGGCGATAATAGAGTATGCGCAGCAGGTGGCGGCCCTGGCGGAAGCTGCGTCCCAGGTGGGACAACAGCATCTGGCGCAGGGTTTCCTTGTCGCCGACCAATTGCACCAACTGGTCGATACGGTCTTGTTCCAATAGGTCTTCGGCTCGTTGCTGTTGCAACGTCAGGCCGGTGTACAGGAACGTCAGGCGTGAACGTTTTCCGCGTCCCGCTTCCGCATGCCAGAGCAGCCAACCCTGATCCTGCATGGCGCGCAGCAGTGACCGAATATGGCGGCGCGAACAATTCAGCAGGATGGCCAATTCCTGTAGCGTGGTGTCGGTATCCTGGCCCTGAAAGCATTGCCATAACCGGACAAACTGCTGTTGCAAACGAGTCGATGACATAAAAGGGGAACTCCACGGCGGAAAGTCATCAATATATTTTTCCCTATATTACGTCGATACTTTGGGTCAGTGAACAACGCAGTGTGAGGAGGCGGATGATGACCTGTCAGTATCGTTTCTATGTGCGTTGGCTGCGTCACGGCAGGCGCGGTTTATGGTGTTTTTTGTCGACGTCACAGCGTATGGCATTGCTGTTGCAGGTGACACAGTGGCAGATTGGCGAGATGAACGAAGAAGAATATCGCCATTGGCTGTGATAACGGATGTGAGTGTTGCGGCATCGCGGCTTCAGGTGACGTTCCGTCAGCAAAGACCGTGTACCGGTGTCGTCCGGTTCCGGAGCGGCCTGATTTTCTGAGTAATGGTGCGTTTCACCAGCCAGCGGAATGATCCGCTGGCTTTTTTTATGCTCAATGCAGTCTGAAGACCGCGGGTTTTACTCCACTGGCTTGAGTTTAGCCACGAAATGGCGCAACACCGGCGGTTCGTAGGTGAACGTCAGGCCTTTGATGTCATGCGCCTGGGCTTTCAGCGCAATTAATGCATCGGCGATGTAGTCCATATGGTCATTGGTGTAAACCCGGCGGGGGATAGTTAACCGCAATAGCTCCAGCGGCGAGGGTTTCTGCTCACCGGTGTCCGGGTCGCGCCCCAGCAGCAGCGAACCGATCTCCACGCTACGGATCCCTGCCTCCAGATAGAGTGCGTTGTTCAGCGCCTGCGCCGGGAATTGTTCCGGCGGAATATGGGGCAGCAATTTTTTGGCATCGACGAACACCGCGTGCCCGCCCACCGGGTACTGAATCGGGATACCGGCGGCTTTCAGGCGTTCGCCGAGGTAAGTCACCTGACCGATACGATAGGTGAGAAAGTCTTCATTGGTGCCCTCTTCCAGACCGATGGCCAGCGCTTCCATATCACGCCCGGCCAGCCCGCCATAGGTGACGAAACCTTCCAGCGGCACGCAGCGTACCCGCACGTCGTTGTACAGATCTTCATCGCTGCGAAAACAGCACAGGCCGCCGATATTCACCATCGGATCCTTTTTCGCCGACATGGTGAGCATATCGCCGTACTGATACATCTCGTAAATGATGTCTTTGATGCTCCGTTGCTGATAACCCGCTTCGCGCTGTTTGATAAACCAGGCGTTTTCGCAGAAACGGGCGGAATCGATCACGACCGGGATCCGGTGCTGCTGCGCAATACGGTAGACCTCGCGCATATTGCTCATGGAAACCGGCTGGCCGCCGGAGCTGTTGCACGTCACCGTGGTGATGATGGCGACCACATTTTCCGGGCCGTGCTGTTCGATGGCCGATTGCAGTAGATCGAGATCGAAATCGCCTTTCCAGTCGTAATAGGTGGTGGTGTCGAATGCTTTCGGCGTGACGACGTTGATGGCGCGTGCTCCGGTCATTTCGACGTGTGCAGCGGTGGTATCAAAATGAAAATTAGAGATGAAGACCGGCTTTTGTCCGCCACCTTCCCGGCGTTTTTTCGCCAGCAGGCAGGGAAACAGGATCTGTTCTGCGCCACGTCCTTGATGGGTCGGGATGGTAAAGGGGTAGCCCAACAGCGATTTCACCTGATCGCATAAGTGGTAATAGTTGCGTGAACCGGCGTAGGCTTCGTCCCCCATCATCAGGCCTGCCCATTGACGGTCGCTCATCGCGCCGGTGCCGGAATCGGTCAGCAGGTCGATATAGACATCCTCGCTGCGCAGCAGAAACGGGTTGTAGCCCGCGTCCTGTAGCGCTTGTTCACGTTCGGCGCGGGATGTCATACGGATGTTTTCCACCATTTTGATGCGAAAAGGCTCGGGAATGCGTTTCATGCGATATCTCCATGACGCCAGTGTGCGGGCATGAGCGCCGCAATACGGGGTCAATAAATTGAAGTAAAAGGAAAAAGTCAGCTTAGTGATGAATCAGGCATGAAACGGACGAGGGAAATCGTTGGTGAGACGGTGGTCGATGTTAAACCAAGGGCGATTATCGCCGGAGATGCTCAGGCGATAACACCGAATGATGCGTGTCATGAGTCCTCCCTACGCAGGGTATAACGGAACCACAGCATAAAACGTCTCTGCGGTGGGGACTGTGATCGCTCCGGCAGTCAGAAGCGAGGCCTTGTGCTTACCGGTGTAAATGCTATAGATAATTGTTATCATTATCGTCTTTGCGGCGAGGCCGGGTGAGGCCGGTTTGCGGGCAGACGTGATGATTTGACAACCAGAGAGGCGGATTATGTCGGGAGTTCAGGGGTATAAGGTGTTTGATATCACATTGATGCGCAAGGAAATGCTGACACCATCGTTGATGTGTTGCGTGTTTGGCGGCGAGGCGGTCAGGGAAATGAAAATGGGCGCGCCGGACCAACGCATCAAACTGCTGTTTCCTTCTGAAGACGGCACGCCCTCCCGGTTGCCGACCGAAGGTGAATGGTATCGGCTGGCGCAGCAGTTGCCGAAGGCGCAGCGGCCGATTCCACGCACCTATACGATGCGACGTCTGGACACAGAAAAAGGCGAAATGGAGGTGGAGTTTGTTATCCACGGAACCGAAGGCCCGGCATCGTCCTGGGCGATGACGGCCCAGCCGGGTGCTGAAGTTCAGGCGGTGGCGCCCAATGGCGCTTTTCCTGATGATTGTGGTGGGTATGAGTGGGTGTTGCCGCCCAGGGTGACGCAAGTGATGTTGGCCGCCGATGAAACGGCCTTGCCGGCGGTGAAAGGCATTCTTGAGCAGCTCGCTGAACGGGCTGAACCGCCACGAGTTCAGGCGTTTATCGAGGTACCGCTGGCGGCGGACTGCGTCGACCTGAGCCAGTTCGCTTTTGCTGAGGTGTTCTGGCTGCCGCGTGAAGATACCGGTGCGAGCTATGGTGAGCGGTTATTGGCGGCGGTACGCCAGTCGGCGCAGTTGCCGGAAGCCGTATCCCCGTCGGGTCTGGACGTGCAGGAGATTCCTGACGATGAGGTGCTGTGGGAACGTGCTCAGGTGCAGCAAGGCGAGTTTTTCGGGTGGATTGCTGCCGAGTCTTCGTCAGTAAAGAACCTGCGGCGTTATCTGCTGGGAGAGCGCGGTATTGCACGCGAAGCGGTGACGTTTATGGCTTATTGGAGCCGTGGGGCTCGTTCACATTAATCAGGTTAAAACAAAGCCCACCGAGGTGGGCTTTACCGTCGTAAACCGTGGCATTAACGCAGGAATGCCGGTTGCTGTTGTTCGTAACGGGCGATCGCCGCATCGTGCTGTAACGTCAGGCCGATACTGTCCAGCCCGTTGATCATGCAGTGACGACGGAAGCTGTCGATCTCGAACGAATAGGTTTTCTCGCCGGCCTGCACGGTCTGGGCTTCCAGATCCACCGTAAAAGTGATGCCGTTGTGGTTTGCCACCAGAGTGAACAGATCGTCAATGTCATTTTCGCTCAGTTTCACCGGCAGCAACTGGTTGTTGAAGGCGTTGCCGTAGAAGATGTCGGCGAAGCTCGGTGCGATCACCACTTTGAAACCGTAGTCGGTCAACGCCCAGGGGGCGTGTTCGCGGGACGATCCGCAGCCGAAGTTTTCACGAGCCAACAGGATGCTGGCGCCTTTATAGCGCGGCTGGTTCAGTACGAACTCCGGGTTGGGGTGCTGGCCCGCGTCATCAAGAAAGCGCCAGTCGTGGAACAGATGCTGACCGAACCCGGTACGGGTGACTTTCTGCAGGAACTGTTTCGGGATGATCGCATCGGTATCGACATTGGCGGCATCCAGCGGCACCACCAGACCTGTGTGTTGAGTAAATTTAGCCATGGTTGCCTCTCTTAATTCAGTTCACGGATATCAGCGAAACGGCCCGTCACCGCCGCCGCCGCGGCCATCGCCGGGCTGAGCAGATGGGTGCGGCCGCCACGGCCCTGACGCCCTTCGAAGTTGCGGTTGCTGGTGGAGGCGCAACGCTCGCCCGGATTCAACCGGTCGTTATTCATGGCCAGACACATGGAGCAGCCGGGCAGACGCCATTCGAAACCGGCTTCGATAAAGATCTTGTCCAGACCTTCCTCCTCCGCCTGTGCTTTGACCGGGCCAGACCCCGGCACCACGTAAGCTTGTACGCCGGCGGCGACTTTGCGGCCTTTAGCGATAGCCGCCGCCGCTCGCAGATCTTCAATCCGGGAGTTGGTGCAGGAACCGATGAACACTTTGTCGATGGCGACATCGGTCAGTTTTACACCTGCCTCCAGGCCCATGTAGGCCAGCGCTTTGGCTGCGGATGCGCGTTCCACCGGATCGTTGAAGGACTCCGGCGCCGGAATCTGCTGGTTGACGGCGATCACCTGGCCTGGGTTGGTGCCCCAGGTGACTTGCGGCGCGATATCGGCGGCGCTCAGGGTGACAACTGCATCAAAAACGGCGTCGGCATCGGATTTCAGCGATGTCCAATAGGCGACGGCGTCATCCCAATCGCTGCCTTTCGGCGCGAACTGACGGCCTTTCAGGTAGGCGAAGGTGGTTTCATCCGGCGCGACCAGGCCGGCCTTGGCGCCCATTTCGATCGCCATGTTGCACAGGGTCATACGGCCTTCCATGCTCAGCGCTTCAATCGCCTTGCCGCAGAATTCCACAACATAGCCAGTACCGCCTGCGCTACCGGTTTTGCCGATGATCGCCAGTACAATGTCTTTGGCGGTGATGCCGGGAGCGGCGTCGCCGGTGACTTCGATTTTCATGGTTTTGGCGCGGCCCTGTTTCAAGGTCTGCGTCGCCAGCACATGTTCGACTTCTGAAGTACCGATACCAAATGCCAGAGCGCCGAAAGCGCCGTGGGTGGCGGTGTGGGAGTCGCCGCAGACGATGGTCATACCCGGCAGGGTCATGCCCTGTTCCGGCCCGATCACATGCACGATGCCCTGAAACGGATGATTCAGGTCATACAGTTGGACGCCGAATTCAGCGCAGTTCTTGATAAGCTCCTGCATTTGAATACGGGCCATTTCGCCGCTGGCGTTGATGTCGCGCGTCTGGGTCGAGACGTTGTGATCCATGGTGGCGAAGGTTTTGCCCGGCTGGCGAACGCTACGCCCCATGGCGCGCAGGCCGTCGAACGCCTGCGGCGATGTGACTTCGTGCACCAGATGCCTGTCGATATACAGCAGCGGCGTTTCATTCGGCGCTTCGTGAACCACATGTGCTTCAAACAGCTTCTGATATAAGGTCTTACTCATGATTACGCCTCTTCCGCTACAAACCGGGCAATTGCGTCGCCCATTTCATCGGTGCTGACGGCATTGCCGTCGCTGGTCAGATCGCCGGTACGATAACCGGCCGCCAGCGCTTTATTCACCGCCAGTTCAATGGCGTCTGCCGCTTCGCCGGCGTTCAGGCTGTAGCGCAGCAGCAGGGCGGCGGACAGAATCTGGGCAATGGGGTTGGCGATGTTTTTGCCGGCAATATCCGGTGCGGAACCGCCCGCGGGTTCGTACAAGCCAAAACCCTGTTCGTTCAGGCTGGCTGACGGCAGCATCCCCATCGAACCGGTGATCATGGCGCATTCATCGGACAGAATGTCGCCGAACAGGTTGGAACACAGCAGGACGTCGAATTGAGCCGGGTCTTTGATCAGCTGCATGGTGGCGTTGTCGATGTACAGATGGTTCAGGTGCACGTCCGGGTAGTCACGCGCAATTTCATTGACGATTTCACGCCACAGAATTGAGCTTTGCAGCACGTTGGCTTTGTCGATGGAGGTCACGACGCGGCGGCGTTTACGGGCGGATTCAAACGCGATGCGCGCAATACGTTCAATTTCAAAACGGTGATAGACCTCGGTATCGAACGCGCGTTCGTGCATGCCGCTGCCTTCGCGCCCCTTCGGCTGACCAAAATAGATACCGCCCGTCAGTTCACGCACACACAGGATATCGAAGCCTTTGGCCGCGATATCGCTGCGCAGCGGGCAGAACGCTTCCAGACCCTGATACAGTTTCGCCGGGCGCAGGTTGCTGAACAGTCGAAAGTGCTTGCGCAACGGCAACAGCGCGCCACGCTCAGGCTGTTCTGCGGGTGGCAGGTGTTCCCATTTCGGGCCGCCGACCGAACCGAACAGTATGGCGTCGGCCTGCTCGCAGCCGGCAATGGTGCCCTGCGGCAGCGGGGTACCCTGACGATCGATGGCGATACCGCCGACGTCGTATTCGCTGGTGGTGATACGCAGATCGAAACGCTGACGAACTGCATCCAGAACCTTGTGGGCTTGCGCCATCACTTCCGGGCCGATGCCATCACCCGGCAGTACGGCGATATGGTAACTCTTGGTCATCACACTGTTTCCTGACTGTTTTGTTTATTGTTGTGTTGCTGCAAACGTTGTACTTCCTTCTCAACCAGTTGCGCCCGTTTGATGTTATTCAATACGTTAACCAGCGCATTGGCGGAGGATTCCACAATATCGGTGGCCAGACCAACGCCATGGAAGCGACGCCCCTGGTATTCGGCGACGATATCCACTTGCCCCAGCGCTTCTTTACCCTGCCCTTTGGCGGACAGCTGGTATTTGACCAGCGTAATCGGGTAGCCGGTGATACGGTTGATAGCCTGATAGACAGCATCGACCGGGCCGTTGCCGGTCGCGGCTTCGGAGATATTTTCTTCACCGCAGAACAGTTTGACGGAAGCGGTCGCCATCACGCTGGAACCGGACTGTACGCTGAAGTAATCCAGACGATAAAACTCGGAGGTTTCCTGCTGGTTATTGATAAACGCCAGCGCTTCCAGATCGTAGTCGAACACCTGGCCTTTTTTATCCGCCAGTTTCAGGAAGGCGGCGTAGAGGTCGTCCATATTGTAGTCGTGTTCTTTGTAACCCATTTCTTCCATGCGGTGTTTCACCGCGGCGCGGCCGGAACGGGAAGTCAGATTCAACTGTACTTCTTTCAGGCCGATGGATTCCGGTGTCATGATTTCGTAGTTTTCGCGGTTTTTCAGTACGCCGTCCTGATGAATACCGGAAGAGTGCGCAAAGGCATTGGCGCCCACCACCGCTTTGTTCGCCGGAATCGGCATATTGCAGATTTTGCTGACGATCTGGCTAGTGCGGTAAATTTCCTGATGGTTTATGCCGGTGTGCAGGCCCATCAGTTGACTACGTACCTTGAGCGCCATAATCACTTCTTCCAACGCACAGTTGCCTGCGCGTTCGCCAATGCCGTTCAGCGTGCCTTCAACCTGGCGCGCACCGGCATGCACTGCCGCCATGGCGTTGCCGACCGCCAGCCCCAGATCATCATGGGTATGGACGGAAATAATGGCTTTGTCGATGTTGGGAACGCGCTGGTACAGAGAAGCGATGATGTTGCCGAATTCGTGGGGCAGGGTGTAGCCGACGGTATCCGGAATGTTGATGGTGCGCGCCCCGGCGTTGATCGCAGCTTCCACGACCCGGGACAGATCTTCAATCGGAGTGCGTCCGGCATCCTCGCAGGAGAATTCAACGTCGTCGGTGTAGTTGCGCGCGCGTTTGATCATGTAGATGGCGCGTTCGATCACTTCGTCCAGCGTGCTGCGCAGCTTAGTGGCGATATGCATCGGCGAGGTGGCGATGAAGGTATGAATGCGGAATGCTTCCGCTACACGCAGCGCTTCAGCGGCCACATCTATATCCTTTTCAACGCAACGAGCGAGCGCGCAGACACGGCTATTCTTGATCTGGCGAGCAATGCTCTGTACGGATTCAAAGTCGCCTGGAGAGGATACCGGAAAACCTACTTCCATAACGTCAACACCCATGCGCTCCAGCGCCATCGCGATCTGAATTTTTTCTTTGACGCTCAAGCTGGCCTGCAATGCCTGTTCACCGTCGCGCAATGTGGTATCGAAAATAATGACTTGCTGGCTCATTGGTCTCTTCCTTTTATCCTGTTTGTCTGGGCGCCCGGCGAGTAAAAAAAAACCCGCGCAGTGGCGCGGGTTTTTATACGTGTGACGTGAAATCAGCTCTGATTTTCGCCCACCGGCATACCGCGCATGTGAGATGCGTTTAGTAGTAGGCCTAGTAGTTGAGCGAAGTTGAACATGTTGTTCTGTCATCCAGAGTGATTAAAATTTTGTGCTGGCGTTATTGGTACTTGATTCCCGGAGGGATGTCAACCACGGATTGGCGAGAAGAGCCGGGTCAAAGACGCTTCAGCCGTCACATTTCGCAAGTGGAAACCGGGGAAAGCGCTTTCAACCGGAATGCGCTCACGGTAGACTCCTGCCCAGAAACGTACACCTGTTCGCTGAAATTTTCTGGCCCGCACTTCATGAGTAAACATCCATTATCACACTATCATTTGGTTCAACGTATTCAGCATCAGGTCGCTGTTCGAGCTGATGCGCCGGCGTTTCGGGAATGGGATCCTGAGCGTGAGCAGCATTTGGTCTGGCGGCAGGTCGGAGAGCGAGTCAACCGTATCGCCTGTGGATTGCTTGCATTGGGGATCGAAGTGCAGGAACGGGTGGCTATTTTCTCGGATAACGGGATCAACTGGTCACTGGTGGATCTGGCCTTGTTACATTTGCGGGCAATTTCGGTGCCTCTGTATGCCACCAGTTCTGTGGGACAGGCGGCATTCATTCTCAACGATGCGGATATTCGCACGGTTTTTGTCGGCGGGCAGGCGCAGTTCGATACCTTGATGTCGTTACGCGAGACCTGTCCTCAACTTCGCCATATCATTCTGCTGGATGACAATATTCGGCGTCGTGGGTGCGATATTGCGGTGTATTTGCGGGAGTTTGAAGCAGCGGCGGATGAGGCGGTTTGGTTGCCTGAGCTGCAACGGCGTATTGACGAAAGCGATTTGAATGATCTGTTTACGCTGATTTATACCTCAGGAACGACCGGCGAGCCTAAAGGTGTGATGCTGGATTACGCCAACATGGCGACTCAACTCAAGCTGCATGATGAACGGCTTGACGTCTCTGACCAAGATGTTTCCCTGTGCTTTTTGCCGTTGTCCCACGTATTTGAACGGGCATGGAGCTTTTTCATCATGCATTGTGGCGCGCTGAATGTGTACCTGAGCGATACCAATCAGGTTCGGGCCGCCATGGAGGCGGTGTCGCCGACGTTGATGTGTGCGGTGCCACGCTTTTACGAAAAGGTGTACTGCGGTATTCACGAAAAAGTGGCTCAGGCACCGTGGCATCGTCGCCTGCTGTTCCGCTGGGCGCTGGAACGAGGGCGTCATCTGCATGTCCGTCGGCAAGCCGATAGACGTGTCGGCTTCTGGAGCCGCGCCGCGCATAGCATCGCCGACCGGCTGGTATTGCAGCGCCTGCGGCAATTGCTCGGTGGTCGGGTTCGCTTCCTGCCTGCGGCGGGCGCTCGTCTTGACGGTAATATCATCGCTTTTTTTCAGTCGATAGGTGTTCGCATCGTTTACGGATATGGCCTGACGGAAACCTGTGCGACGGTATCCTGCTGGGAGCATGAGGCGACCTCTCTGATGTCGGTGGGGATGCCGTTGCCCGGTATCGAGGTTCGTATCGGCGAGGAGAATGAAATTCAGGTGCGGGGGGCTACGGTGATGCGCGGCTATTTTCATCGTCCGGAAGAGACTGCCGCGGCCTTTACGCCAGATGGCTGGTTTAAGACGGGTGATGCAGGCGAACTGGACGAGAGGGGAAATCTGTTTATTACCGAACGCATCAAGGATCTGATGAAGACCTCCGGCGGAAAATATATTGCTCCTCAGTGCCTGGAAGGCACCTTGGGGCAAGATCGCTATATCGAGCAGGTGGCGGTGATTGCGGATGCGCGTAAATATGTCTCGGCCCTGATTGTGCCGTGTTTCGAGGCTTTAGAGGAGTACGCCCGCTCCATCAATCTTCGCTATCAGGATCGGCTGGATCTCTTGCGCCACAATCATATTCTGGAATTGTTTGAACAACGTTTGCAGGAGATGCAGAAGGAGTTCGCACGTTTCGAACAAGTGAAGAAATTTACCCTTCTGCCCGCGCCGTTTAGCATGGAAGACGGCGAACTGACGCCGACATTAAAACTGCGTCGTAAAGTCATTCATCAACGTTATCAGCCTGAAATCGACGCAATGTACGCGGAGTGATCGCTCCGCCGTCGAACCATAGAAATTCGTCGTCGATATTTCACACTTTAATCAATGGGCGCCGCGGCATAATTCCCAACCCGGCGCGCACTCTTTAGCGTTTTATCTCAGTCGTTACCCCTTTAACAGTTCGTTTACCGAAATGAAGCGTCCAGACCTGTGGGCAAGCGTTTGCCTGCACTATAATCTGGCGTTATGTTAATAAGTTATATCGAAATATAACGTTAGGCGGGGTATCCCGCGTTAAACGGAAGCAATTCGCATCTGAACAGAAGAGGCAAACCCATGGAGATGTTGTCAGGCGCCGAAATGGTGATCCGATCGTTGATCGATCAGGGCGTTAAGCACGTGTTCGGCTATCCAGGCGGCGCGGTGCTGGATATTTACGATGCCCTGCATACGGTTGGCGGCATAGAGCATATTCTGGTGCGTCATGAACAAGGCGCGGTACATATGGCGGACGGGTATGCCCGTGCCACGGGCGAGGTGGGCGTCGTGTTGGTGACTTCGGGGCCTGGGGCGACCAACGCCATTACCGGTATCGCCACGGCTTACATGGACTCCATCCCGTTGGTGGTGATTTCCGGCCAGGTCGCCACCTCGTTGATTGGTTATGATGCGTTTCAGGAGTGTGACATGGTCGGGATTTCCCGGCCGGTCGTGAAACACAGCTATCTGGTCAAGCAGACGGAAGACATTCCCACCGTGCTCAAAAAGGCCTTCTATCTGGCAGCCAGTGGGCGCCCCGGCCCTGTCGTGGTGGATCTGCCGAAAGATATTCTCAATCCGGCGAAAAAACTGCCTTACGCTTATCCCGATCACGTTTCCATGCGTTCCTACAACCCGACTGTTCAGGGGCATAAAGGGCAGGTGAAACGTGCATTGCAGACGTTGCTGACGGCAGAGCGTCCTGTGGTTTATGCCGGGGGCGGCGTTATTAATGCAGGCTGCCATCAGGAATTGCGTGAGCTGGTGGAAAAATTGAATTTGCCGGTCGCCGAGTCATTGATGGGGCTGGGCGGTTTCCCAGGCACGCATCGCCAGAGTCTGGGGATGCTGGGGATGCACGGTACTTATGAAGCCAATATGGCGATGCACAATGCGGATGTGATTTTCGCCGTCGGAGTGCGTTTTGACGATCGCACCACCAATAATCTGGCGAAATACTGCCCGAATGCCACGGTGTTGCATATCGACATCGATCCTACTTCCATTTCCAAAACGGTGGCGGCGGATATTCCCATCGTCGGCGATGCTCGCCAGGTACTCGGGTTGATGCTGGAACTGTTGGCTCAAGGCGGGGAAGCGCAACAGAATTTTGATACATTGCGCGATTGGTGGCAGCGTATCGAGCAATGGCGCGCCCGCCAATGCCTGAAATACAACCCCGAAGGGGACACCATCAAACCTCAGGCTGTCATCGAGACGTTGCACCGCCTGACGCAGGGTAAGGCTTATGTTGCCTCTGATGTCGGCCAGCACCAGATGTTTGCCGCACTGTATTATCCGTTCGATCTGCCGCGACGTTGGGTCAATTCCGGTGGGTTGGGCACGATGGGGTTCGGTCTGCCTGCGGCGTTGGGCATCAAACTGGCCTTGCCGGAAGAAACGGTGGTCTGTGTGACCGGTGACGGTAGTATCCAGATGAATATTCAGGAGTTGTCCACCGCGCTGCAGTATGACCTGCCTATTGTGGTTGTGAATCTTAACAACCGTTTCTTGGGAATGGTGAAACAGTGGCAGGACATGATCTATTCCGGTCGCCACTCCAGTTCTTATATGGAATCTCTGCCTGATTTTGTTCGTCTGGCGGAAGCCTACGGCCATGTGGGGATCGCCATCGATAAGCCGGAAGAGCTGGAGCCGAAGCTGCAAGAAGCGCTGGCGCAGAAAAACCGGTTGGTGTTTGTGGATGTTCGGGTGGACAGCAGCGAGCATGTCTACCCTATGCAGATCCGTGGCGGCGGAATGGATGAAATGTGGTTAAGCAAGACGGAGAGGACCTGATCATGCGTCGGATTTTATCGGTATTGTTGGAAAACGAATCAGGTGCCCTGTCGCGCGTGGTCGGCTTGTTTTCTCAGCGTGGTTATAACATTGAAAGCCTCACGGTCGCGCCGACGGACGATCCTACGCTGTCGCGTATGACGATCCAGACGGTTGGGGATGAGAAGGTTCTGGAGCAGATCGAAAAGCAATTGCACAAGCTGGTGGACGTTCTGCGCGTCAGTGAGCTGGGGCAAGGGGCTTATGTCGAGCGCGAACTGATGCTGGTGAAGATTCAGGCGACCGGTTATGGCCGGGAGGAGGTCAAACGTACCACTGAGATTTTCCGCGGCCAAATCATTGATGTGACGCCCTCGCTGTATACCGTTCAGCTCGCAGGAGCCAGCGATAAGCTGGACGCATTTCTTCATACTGTGCGTGAAGTCGCTGAAATTGTTGAAGTCGTTCGTTCAGGGATTGTCGGTGTTTCCCGCGGTGATCGCGTGATGCGCTGAACGGTACGTTATCTGGATCAGCCCCTTTTGTCTCGAACGTAGTTAGCGGTTTACTGCTAAGCGCCGGAGGTCCGATAATTATGCGGATCTCCGGTCTCTTTATGAATTAATTAAGTCATAAAAGCGGTTGCCCGTCAGTGTTTTCTGCGGTTAGATCGGTATTATATCCATGGCTAATACATGGTTATCACTTCATTCTTTTATCCGGCTTATTAAGGGGTTACCAGTGAAACTGGATGAAATCGCGCGTCTTGCGGGCGTTTCGCGTACCACTGCCAGTTACGTTATCAACGGAAAGGCAAAACAGTATCGCGTCAGCGATAAAACCGTTGAGAAGGTTATGGCTGTGGTCAGAGAGCATAATTATCATCCGAATGCTGTGGCTGCAGGTTTGCGTGCCGGGCGCACCCGATCCATCGGGTTGGTGATCCCCGATCTGGAGAACACCAGTTATACCCGTATTGCCAATTATCTGGAGCGTCAGGCCCGCCAGCGAGGTTATCAGCTACTTATCGCCTGCTCCGAAGATCAGCCTGATAATGAAATGCGTTGTATCGAGCATCTGCTGCAACGGCAGGTGGATGCAATCATTGTGTCGACGGCACTACCGCCGGAACATCCGTTTTATCAGCGTTGGGCGAATGATCCCTTACCGGTGATTGCGTTGGATCGCGCGCTGGATCGCGAGCACTTTGCCAGCGTGGTCGGCGCGGATAGGGAAGATGCCGAGATGCTGGCGCAAGAACTGCGTAAAGTCCCCGCCGAATCTGTGCTCTATCTGGGGGCGCTGCCTGAGTTATCCGTGAGTTTCCTGCGTGAGCAGGGGTTTCGCAGTGCCTGGGCCGACGATCCGCGTAAGGTGTCGTTCGTCTATGCCAATAGTTATGAGCGCAGCGCAGCGGCGGCAAGATTCGCGGATTATCTGAAGGATCACCCTATGCCGGAAGCGTTGTTCACGACTTCTTTCCCGTTGTTGCAGGGGGTGATGGATGTGACGTTGAAGCAAAGCGGACGCCTGCCCAACAATCTGGCTATCGCCACGTTTGGTGATAACGAACTGCTGGATTTCCTGGAATGTCAGGTGCTGGCCGTCGCACAGCGTCATCGTGAAGTCGCAGAGCGGGTTCTGGAATTGGTTCTGGCTAGCTTGGACGAACCCCGTAAACCTAAACCGGGGCTATATCGGATTCGGCGTAATTTATATCGTCGTGGATTTTTGAATCGTCGTTAGATTTCTGCGGCACGTTGGAAATCGTGGGGATTTCCAACGTGATAAGAGCATTCCTATTTTTCCCGTATATTATATATACCCATCTGCTAATGCTTTCTCTTAATTACTGCCAATTCGCTGACGGTTTAGAACCGGTACGCGGAAAAGATGACGACAATATTCCAGGAAATAACCGTACACCACGCCCATTAACATAGAAATAATAGCATTACTACCCACAGCTCTTACGATTTGAGACACGTCAGCGCCAATTGCCCAAAGTATTGCGGCATACACGGGGGACTGAAAACTCACGTAGGCAAACAAGTCGGCCAGATTTCTTATCCCATGCTTGTTTTTTCCCCATTTTAATAACAACGCCACAATGCGGTCACGGTAAAGCCCATAAGGCCACGCAATAACGATATTGACAGGAATGGAGAGTAATCGGGAAGACAGCGATTGCTGAAACGTCATTTCAGAAAGCAGCAGTTCTACCGCCATACCGGTAATGAAGCAATAAATCACCATTGCAAAAGTATCCGCCAGGACACTGCGCAAGCGATCAAGCAAGGGGGGCATATTTTTCTCCACTTTACTAGATGATACGTTTATAAATGATGCTTTTGTTTGGTTTTTAGTTTTGTGTTTTTAGCTTTTATATAGTTTACATATCTGAATGGTGTTTAATAAGTAGCTTAAAATTTTTATTTTTGTGTGTTTTTTGTTCATTCTCGTGACTTTATGGGCATAGAATACTTTTTACGTGCAATTATCATTTCTTATGGATTAAAGTTTTTTAAAAACAATGCGTTGTGTTTTTATACGGGTAAAGGGGAAGCAATAAGACGAGGGAGTAAGCGGAAGTAGAGGCGAAAACAGGATTTTTCGAGAAATATTTTTCACCGCAATACACTGTGAATTCAAACAGTATTCAGGCGGTGTTGTTAGCAAATTTGTCGATTATGTTTCGATTATGGATATATAACGTAAATTGAAGTAATCCATTGATGTAATTGCAGTAAAAAAATGAGAAGCAGATATCAATAAAAAGAATCTGACCGGTATTTATACTGATAGTCAGGATATGAATTTAAAAAAACGTTTAAAAATCAAACAAAAAAATCTTTTTAAGAATTCACTGATATTTGTGAAATACGTATCGATTTGTGTCAGGAAAAATAATATTGCGCGTAATTAAAAAACCTATATCTTAGAGCGCGTTCTTAAAAGTCATTAATTTTACTTAAATAATCACGTTATTACTCGTCATTATTTTTTCGTGGGTGTTTTTTTTGTCGGCTTTTTACCTTCCAATTAAAGCAAGAATAATTCCTTGGCCCGTTTGTACTGGCTTGACAAGCTTTTCATCCCCTCCGTAAACTTTGAAGCGTGGGATTTTGTGGGATAAAGTGGTAAAGAAGATCATGAAGGGCTAAATACTGTCATGTTTCGTGGGGCTACGCTGGTAAACCTCGACAGTAAAGGACGGCTTGCCGTACCTACCCGTTATCGGGAATTACTGAACGAGGAAGCTCAAGGGCAAATGGTATGCACCATTGACCTCCATCAGCCCTGTCTACTGCTTTATCTTCTGCCTGAGTGGGAACTCATCGAGCAGAAACTTTCCCGCCTGTCGAGTATGAATCCTGCGGAGCGTCGTGTGCAGCGGTTGTTGTTAGGGCACGCGAGCGAGTGCCAGATGGATGGGGCCGGGCGATTGCTGATTGCTCCGACCCTTAGGCAACACGCAGGACTGACAAAAGAAGTGATGCTGGTCGGTCAGTTCAACAAGTTTGAACTGTGGGATGAACAGACCTGGTATCGGCAAGTCAAGGAGGATATGGACGCTACGCAATCATCTCAGGAACCGTTGTCTGAGCGATTGCAGGATTTATCACTATAGCCATGGCAGAAACGTTTAAACATACCACCGTACTGCTGGATGAGGCTGTCAACGGTCTGAATATCCGCAGTAACGGTATCTATATCGACGGTACGTTTGGCCGCGGCGGCCACTCCCGTCTTATTCTGTCCCATCTTGGAACGGACGGTCGGCTGTTGGCGATCGATCGCGATCCTCAGGCCGTGTCCGCGGCAAGCGCTATTCATGATGCGCGTTTTTCAATTATTCACGGCCCGTTTTCGTCATTGGCCGATTATGTCGCCGAGCGTGGTCTTGCCGGTCGGATCGACGGTATCTTGTTAGATTTGGGTGTTTCTTCTCCTCAGCTTGATGATCCTGAACGCGGATTCTCATTTATGCGCGATGGGCCGCTGGATATGCGCATGGATCCCTCTCGCGGCGTTTCTGCGGCTGAATGGTTGATGAACGCAGAGGCCGACGACATCGCTTGGGTGCTGAAAACCTTTGGCGAGGAGCGTTTTGCCAAACGTATCGCACGCGCCATTGTGGAGCGTAATCGCGTTGAACCATTGACTCGTACTAAAGCGTTGGCGGAGTTGATCGCTGCCGCTTGCCCGATCCGCGAAAAACACAAACACCCGGCGACACGTTCCTTTCAGGCCATCCGGATTTATATCAACAGCGAATTGGACGAGATTGAACGGGCCCTGGAAGGCGCTCTGCAGGTGTTGGCTCCACATGGCCGCTTATCGGTCATCAGCTTTCATTCGCTGGAAGATCGCATTGTAAAACGTTTTATCCGCCAGCATAGTCGCGGGCCCCAGGTGCCAGCGGGGTTGCCGTTGACGGAGGCTCAGTTGAAGAGTCAGGGGGGACGCACGCTGAAGGCGGTCGGGAAAATGATGCCTTCGGAAAGTGAAGTCGGGGAAAACCCGAGGGCGCGTAGTTCCGTCTTGCGTTTTGCCGAGAGACTACCCGCGTGATCGGCAATGAGCGCCACTCTCTCGGGGCGGTGATTGGCGGTGATTTGCTGCGTTATGGCAAGTTGCCGATGCTGTTGCTGATTGCCGTGCTGGTCTCCGCGATCCTGGTGGTGACGACTGCGCACCGGACACGTTTGTTGACGGCGGAGCGCGAAAGGCTGTTGCTGGAACGTGATGCGTTGGATATTGAATGGCGCAACCTAATTCTTGAGGAGAACGCGCTGGGCGATCACAGCCGCGTTGAACAAATTGCTACAGAAAAGCTTCATATGGTGCATGTCGATCCTTCACAGGAAAATATTGTGGTTAAGCAACAATGATTGAATAGGTATCGCTAAACGATGAAAGCCGCGCGCCCAGGAAAATTGAAGCGTCAGGAAGAGCATGCCAGCTTTGTCAGCTGGCGTTTTGCGTTGCTTTGCGGCGGTATTTTGCTATGCCTGGTTGGATTGATGATGCGTACCGCTTATCTGCAGGTGATAGCGCCCGATAAGCTGGTGCGCGAAGGTGATATGCGTTCGCTGCGTGTGCAGGAAATTCCGACTGCGCGGGGCATGATCAGCGACCGTGCCGGTCGTCCGTTGGCGGTCAGCGTACCGGTCAATGCCGTCTGGGCCGATCCGAAAGATCTGAACGATCATGGCGGTATCTCGCTGGATACGCGCTGGAAGGCGCTGGCTGATGCGCTGGGTATCCCGTTGGATCAGATCGCGGCGAAGATTAACGCCAATCCAGACGGACGCTTTGTTTATCTCGCGCGTCAGGTTAATCCGGCGATCGGCGAGTATATCCATAAGTTGAAGCTGCCTGGCATCAACCTGCGTCAGGAATCTCGTCGTTATTATCCCTCTGGGCAGGTGACTTCCCATCTTATCGGTTTTACTAATATTGACGGGCAGGGCATTGAAGGCATTGAAAAAAGCTTCGATCGCTGGTTGACCGGCAGGCCGGGGGAGCGCACGGTACGTAAGGATAGATTCGGGCGGGTGATCGAAGATATTTCATCGGTGGACAGCCAGGCCGCGCATAATCTGGTGCTCAGTATCGACGAGCGGTTGCAGGCGCTCGTCTATCGCGAACTGAACAACGCCGTAGCCTTCAACAAGGCCGAATCCGGCACCGCCGTGCTGGTGGATGTGAATACCGGCGAAGTGCTGGCGATGGCCAACAGCCCGTCCTACAACCCGAACAACCTGACGGGTACGCCGACTGACGTGATCCGTAACCGCGCCATTACTGATATTTTCGAACCCGGTTCGACCGTGAAGCCGATGGTGGTGATGACGGCGCTGCAGCGTAACGTCGTGAAGGAAAATGCGGTGCTTAACACGTTGCCGTATTACATCAATGGGCACGAGATCAAGGACGTTGCGCGCTACAGCGAGCTGACGCTGACGGGCGTGCTGCAGAAATCCAGTAACGTCGGGGTGTCGCATCTAGCTCTGGCGATGCCTGCTGCTGCGTTAGT
The DNA here is from genome assembly GCF_014855505.1 of Musicola keenii. NCBI lineage: Bacteria > Pseudomonadati > Pseudomonadota > Gammaproteobacteria > Enterobacterales > Pectobacteriaceae > Musicola > Musicola keenii. The sequence goes on from NZ_JAAWVW010000007.1 coordinate 180,519, forward strand.
GGATACTTACTCTCGTTTCGGTCTCGGTAAAGCGACCAATCTGGGGTTGGTCGGTGAAAGTCTGGGGCTGTTTCCCAACCGTCAACGTTGGTCGGATATTGAACGCGCTACCTTTTCATTCGGATATGGCCTGATGGTGACGCCGCTGCAACTGGCGAGGATGTACGCCACCATCGGCAGCTTCGGCATTTACCGTCCGCTTTCCATTACTAAAGTCGATCCCCCAGTGCCGGGAGAACGCATATTTTCCGAGCAGATTGTCCGTACCGTGGTGCACATGATGGAGAGCGTGGCGCTGCCCGGCGGCGGCGGAACCAAAGCCGCTGTTAAAGGATATCGTATTGCTATCAAAACCGGTACGGCGAAAAAAGTCGGCCCGGACGGCAAATACATTAACAAATATATCGCCTATACCGCCGGGGTGGCACCTGCCAGCAATCCTCGTTTCGCGCTGGTTGTGGTCATCAACGATCCCCAGGCGGGCAAATATTACGGCGGTGCGGTATCGGCGCCGGTGTTCGGAGCCATCATGGGGGGCGTGCTGCGCACCATGAATATCGAGCCCGATGCGTTGGCGACCGGTGACAAAAGCGAATACGTGATTAACAGAAAAGAGGGTTCAGGTGGCAGATCGTAACTTGCGCGACTTGCTGGCTCCGTGGGTGGCAAATGCACCGGAGCGTGTGCTGCGAGAAATGACATTAGACAGCCGTGTAGCGGCTGCCGGGGATCTGTTTGTCGCTGTCGTCGGCCACAAAACGGATGGGCGGCACTATATTCCGCAGGCGATCGCGCAGGGCGTCGCGGCTATTGTGGCGCAGGCCGATGCCGCGTCGCCAAACGGAACCTGCTGTGAGCTGCATGGCGTTCCCGTGGTCTATCTCGACGATTTGAACCAGCGCTTGTCTGCTCTGGCCGGGCGTTTTTATCAGCATCCGTCTGACACACTGCAGCTAATCGGTGTAACGGGAACTAATGGCAAAACCACCACGGCACAGTTGCTGGCGCAGTGGACGCAGGCGTTGGGAAAGACCAGCGCGGTGATGGGAACCGTGGGCAACGGGTTGTTAGGACATGTGACGCCGGCTGAGAATACCACCGGGTCTGCAGTGGATGTGCAGCAGGTATTGAGCCAGTTCGTCGCTCAAGGCGCTCAGGTGGCGGCGATGGAAGTTTCGTCTCACGGACTGGTGCAGCATCGTGTCGAGGATGTGTCGTTCGCCGCCGCAGCTTTCACCAACCTGAGCCGTGATCATCTGGATTATCACGGCGATATGGCGAGCTATGAAGCCGCTAAGTGGCGCCTGTTTTCCGAACATCGCGTTGGCCAGGCTGTGATTAACGCCGATGACGAGGTGGGGCGCCGCTGGCTCGAACGTTTGCCTGATGCCGTCGCCGTGTCTGTTCGCGGCGATATCGGCGCTGCGCGTCGGCAGTGGCTGAAGGCTACGCGGGTTGACTATCACAACAGTGGTTTTACGGTGCACTTCGATTCCTCATGGGGGCAAGGTGTCATTGACAGCAGCCTGATGGGGGCGTTCAACGTCAGTAACCTGTTGTTGTCGCTGGCGACGTTGCTGTCGCTGGGTTATCCGCTGGAACAACTGGTCATCACCGGTTCTACGTTACAGCCGGTATGCGGTAGAATGGAGGTTTTTGTTGCCGATGGCCGGCCGACCGTCGTGGTGGATTACGCCCATACGCCTGATGCATTGGAAAAAGCGCTGGAGGCTGCCCGTTTACACTGTCACGGCAAGCTGTGGTGCGTATTCGGCTGCGGCGGCGATCGCGATAAAGGTAAGCGCCCACTTATGGGGGCGATTGCGGAACAACTGGCCGACCGGGTTATTGTCACGGACGATAACCCGCGCAGCGAGGATCCTCAGGCGATCGTAAGCGATATCCTGAGCGGGTTGTTGGATGCCGGGAGAGTGCAGGCGATCGCAGGACGGGCGGAGGCAGTGACCAGCGCAATCATGCAGGCTGCCGCCGACGATGTAGTCCTGGTCGCAGGCAAAGGGCATGAAGATTATCAGTTAGTAGGAAATGAGCGGTTGGATTATTCAGATCGCATCACTGTCGCACGGCTACTGGGGGTTATCGTATGATCCGCGTCCCGTTGCAACAGTTGGTCGAAGTGCTTGGCGCCCGGTTGGTGGGTGAAAATCTCACCATCAGCGAGGTTTCCACGGATACCCGCAAATTGACGGCGGGCTGTCTGTTCGTCGCGTTGCGCGGGGAAAATTTTGATGCGCATGACTACGCTGCTGACGCTGTTGCCGGCGGTGCCGCGGCGTTGGTGGTTAGCAAGCGCTTACCTATTGAGGTTCCTCAACTGGTGGTGGCGGATACTCGGCTAGCGCTGGGTGCGCTGGCGGCCTGGGTGCGCCGCCAGTCTCACGCGCGCGTTGTTGCGCTCACCGGTTCTTCCGGCAAGACATCGGTCAAGGAAATGACGGCGTCGATTTTGCGTCAGTGCGGCAACGTGCTGTATACCGCGGGTAATTTCAATAACGACATCGGCGTGCCGTTGACGTTATTGCGTCTGGCGCCCGAACATGATTTCGCCGTGATAGAGCTTGGCGCTAATCATATTGGCGAAATCGCCTATACCACCGAGCTGGTGAAGCCGGAAACCGCGTTGGTGAACAACATCGCGGCGGCGCATCTGGAAGGATTCGGTTCGCTGGCCGGGGTGGCGAAAGCCAAAGGCGAGATCTTCGATGGGTTGCCGGAAAACGGCATCGGCATTATCAATGCGGACAGTAACGATATCGCCGGCTGGCAGCCGTCTCTGGCCGGCAAGACACTGTGGCGTTTTTCTTCGCAGCCGGCATCATCGGCCGATTTCCAAGCCAGTGATGTTCGTGCGGCGGATCTCGGTACGGCATTTACACTGCATACGCCGGTCGGTCAGGTAGACGTCACTCTGCCGTTGCCGGGGCGCCACAATATCGCCAATGCGCTGGCCGCCGCCGCGCTGGCGATTTCCGTCGGTGCGTCTCTCGAGGCGGTTAAACTCGGGCTATCTCGGTTGCAGGCCGTACCGGGGCGCTTGTTCCCGATTCTGCTGGCGCCCGGGAAGCGTTTGCTGGACGACAGCTATAACGCCAATGTCGGTTCGATGACGGCCGCCGCTCAGGTACTGGCTGAAATGCCGGGATATCAGGTGATGGTCGTCGGCGATATGGCCGAATTGGGGCAAGAGGCTGAAGCCTGCCATCGTCAGGTGGGCACGGCGGCGAAACTGGCCGGCATCGATAAAGTGTTGAGCGTGGGAACGTTGAGTGCATTGATTGGCGAGGCCAGCGGCGTCGGCGAGCATTTTGATAACAAGACTGCCCTGACGGCTCGCTTGCGGGCGTTGGTGGCGGAACACAACACCATTACCGTTTTGATTAAAGGTTCACGCAGCGCGGCGATGGAACAGGTAGTACGTGCATTACAGGAGCATGCAACATGTTAGTTTGGCTGGCCGAGCATCTGGTCAAGTTTTATTCCGGCTTTAACGTCTTTTCCTATTTGACGTTCCGGGCCATTGTCAGCCTGCTGACCGCACTGATTATTTCCCTGTGGATGGGGCCGCATCTGATCGCATGGCTACAGCGGTTGCAGATAGGTCAGGTTGTTCGCAACGAAGGGCCTGAGTCTCACTTCAGCAAGCGCGGTACGCCGACCATGGGCGGGGTGATGATTCTGGCGTCCATCGTGATTTCGGTATTGCTGTGGGTGAATCTCTCCAACCCGTATGTCTGGTGCGTGCTGCTGGTGCTGCTCGGCTACGGCGTCGTCGGTTTTGTGGATGACTACCGCAAGGTCGTGCGCAAGGACACCCGGGGGCTTATCGCTCGCTGGAAATATTTCTGGCAGTCGTTGCTGGCGCTGGTGGTGGCGTTTTCGATGTATGCGATTGGTAAGGGCACGCCCGCTACGCAATTGGTGGTGCCGTTCTTCAAGGATGTGATGCCGCAGTTGGGCTTGTTTTATATCGTGCTGGCCTATTTTGTGATTGTCGGCACCAGTAATGCGGTGAATCTGACCGACGGTCTTGATGGCCTGGCGATTATGCCGACGGTATTCGTTGCGGGAGGGTTCGCATTGGTGGCCTGGGCTACCGGCAACATGAATTTCGCCAGCTATCTGCATATTCCGTACATCCGCCACGCCAGCGAACTGGTGGTGGTCTGTACCGCAATCGTCGGCGCCGGTCTGGGATTCTTATGGTTTAACACCTATCCGGCGCAGGTTTTCATGGGGGATGTGGGCTCGCTGGCGCTGGGCGGCGCGCTGGGCACCATCGCCGTACTGCTTCGCCAGGAGTTTCTGTTGGTCATCATGGGCGGCGTATTTGTGGTGGAAACGCTGTCCGTCATTTTGCAGGTGGGATCCTTTAAGCTGCGGGGCCAGCGGATTTTCCGCATGGCGCCGATTCATCACCATTACGAGCTTAAAGGGTGGCCGGAGCCTCGGGTGATCGTGCGCTTCTGGATTATTTCGCTGATGCTGGTGCTTATTGGACTGGTTACGCTCAAGGTGCGGTAAAAATGGACTATCAGGGTAAACAGGTTGTCATTATCGGGTTAGGGCTGACAGGGCTCTCCTGTGTTGATTTCTTCCTTTCACGCGGCGTAGTGCCTCGCGTGGTGGATACCCGTGTCAGTCCGCCGGGATTGGACAAACTGCCCGGCCATGTTGAGCGGTATCTCGGCGGCCTGAATGAAACATGGCTGATGGAAGCCGACCTGATTGTAGCAAGCCCTGGTATTGCATTGTCGACCCCGGCCTTGTGCGATGCCGCCGAGGCCGGCGTGGAAATTGTGGGCGACATCGAATTGTTCTGCCGTGAAGCGCAGGCGCCGATCGTGGCGATTACCGGTTCGAACGGTAAAAGTACGGTGACGACGCTGGTGGGCGAGATGGCTCGCGCCGCCGGATGGGCGGTCGGCGTCGGCGGCAATATCGGCTTACCGGCGCTGGCGCTGTTGAAGCAGGAGTGTCGGCTGTATGTGCTGGAGCTTTCCAGCTTCCAGCTGGAAACCACTCGCAGCCTCCATGCAGCGGCGGCGACCATTCTTAATGTGACCGAAGATCATACCAACCGTTATCCGCTGGGATTGCAGCAATATCGCGCCGCTAAGTTGCGTATTTACGAGCATGCCAACGTTTGCATCGTCAATGCCGATGATGCGTTGACTATGCCGATTCGCGGCGCGGATCCCCGCTGCCTGAGCTTTGGCGTCGACGTGGGGGATTATCATCTCAACCGTCAGCAGGGTGAAGTCTGGCTGCGCGTGAAAGGCGAACGGGTGTTGAATACCCGCGAAATCAAACTGACGGGGCAGCATAACTACACCAACGCGCTGGCGGCGCTGGCGCTGGCGGATGCGGTCGGCATTCCCCGCGCTTCGGCGCTGACGGCGCTGACAACCTTCAGCGGCTTGCCGCACCGCTTCCAACTGGTGATGGACGGCAAGGGCGTTCGTTGGGTGAATGACTCCAAGGCCACTAATGTGGGTAGTACGGAAGCGGCGCTTAACGGCCTGCATCTGGATGGCACATTGCACCTGCTGCTGGGGGGCGATGGCAAATCGGCGGATTTCTCGCCGTTGCAGCACTACCTGCAGGGCGACCGGATCCGTCTGTACTGTTTTGGCCGTGACGGCGCCCAACTGGCGGCACTGCGGCCGGAGATCGCCGATCAAACGGAAACCATGGAACAGGCGATGCGGTTGATTTCCGGGCGGGTTCGTTCCGGCGATATGGTGCTGTTATCGCCGGCCTGCGCCAGCCTGGATCAGTTTCGTAGTTTCGAACATCGGGGCGATGAATTCGCCCGTCTGGCGAGGGAGTTGGGATAATGCGCTTCTTCGGGGCCTCTGCGGTTGAACGTCTGAAAAGCTGGGTGATGGGGACGCGCGAAAGCGACGATCTCAGCACGGTGCTGTATGACCGGACGTTGCTGTGGCTGACCCTGGGCTTGGCGGTTATCGGTTTTGTGATGGTGACGTCCGCCTCGATGCCGGTAGGGCAGCGTCTGGCAAGCGATCCGTTTTTGTTCGCCAAGCGTGACGCGATTTACCTTGGGCTGGCTTTTGGGTTGTCGCTGGTCACGATGCGTATTCCGATGGAGGTCTGGCAGCGTTATAGCGTGGTGCTGTTGCTGGTGTCGATAGCGATGCTGCTGGTTGTGCTGGTGGTAGGCAGTTCGGTTAACGGTGCGTCACGCTGGATTTCGCTGGGGCCCTTGCGTATTCAGCCGGCGGAATTATCGAAGTTGTCGCTGTTCTGCTATCTGGCCAGTTACATGGTACGAAAAGTGGATGAAGTGCGGAGCAACTTCTGGGGGTTCTGCAAACCGATGGGCGTTATGGTCGTGCTGGCGGTGTTGCTGTTGGCGCAGCCGGATCTGGGCACGGTGGTCGTGCTGTTTATCACCACGCTGGCCATGCTGTTTCTGGCCGGTGCGAAGCTGTGGCAGTTTTTGGCGATTATTGGGTGCGGCGCGTTTGCGGTGGGGCTGCTGATTGTTGCTGAACCTTACCGTGTTCGCCGTGTGACGTCGTTCTGGAATCCGTGGGATGATCCGTTCGGCAGCGGCTACCAGCTCACCCAGTCGCTGATGGCGTTTGGCCGTGGCGAAGTGTGGGGGCAAGGGCTGGGTAATTCGATCCAGAAACTGGAGTATTTGCCGGAAGCGCATACCGATTTCATTTTCTCGATTTTAGGCGAGGAGCTCGGCTATCTCGGTGTGGTTTTGGCGCTGTTAATGATATTCTTCGTCGCTTTTCGTGCGATGTCGATTGGGCGCCGCGCCTTGGAGATAGACCAGCGTTTTTCCGGCTTTCTGGCCTGCGCCATCGGTATCTGGTTCAGTTTCCAGACACTGGTCAATGTCGGCGCGGCGGCGGGTATGTTGCCGACCAAAGGGTTGACGTTACCCCTCATCAGTTACGGCGGCTCCAGCCTGCTGATTATGTCGACGGCGATCGTACTGTTGTTGCGCATTGATTATGAGACGCGCCTGACCAAAGCGCAGGCGTTTACGAGAGGTGCCCGATGAGTGGCGAAGGCAAGCGTTTAATGGTGATGGCGGGCGGTACCGGTGGGCATGTTTTCCCTGGGCTGGCGGTAGCGCATCACCTGATGGCGCAAGGCTGGCAGGTGCGCTGGCTAGGGACTGCGGATCGTATGGAAGCGGATCTGGTGCCGAAACACGGTATCGACATCGATTTCATCCGTATCTCCGGCCTGCGGGGTAAAGGGCTGAAAGCACTGTTGCTGGCGCCGGTTCGGATTTTTCGGGCGGTATGTCAGGCTAGAGCCATTATGCGGCATTATCGGCCGGATGTGGTGCTGGGCATGGGCGGGTATGTTTCCGGCCCCGGCGGGCTGGCCGCCTGGTTGTGCGGTATTCCGGTGGTGCTGCATGAGCAGAATGGTGTTGCGGGGCTGACCAACCGCGGGTTGTCGCGTATCGCCAAAAAGGTTTTACAGGCATTTCCGGGTGCGTTTCCGCATGCGGATGTGGTGGGCAACCCGGTTAGAACCGATGTATTGGCCTTGCCGTCGCCGCAGGAACGGTTGGCGGATCGTCAGGGGCCGGTGCGGATTCTGGTGGTCGGCGGCAGTCAAGGGGCTCGCATACTGAATCAGACGATGCCAGAGGTGGCGGCGCGTTTGGGTGACGCGGTGACGATTTGGCACCAGACCGGCAAAGGTGCACAGGGTGAAGTTGAAGCGGCTTATGTCCGTGCTGGTCGCCACGAGCATCGCATCACCGAATTTATTGATGATATGGCGGCGGCGTATGCCTGGGCTGACGTGGTGGTATGTCGTTCCGGCGCGCTGACGGTCAGCGAGATTGCGGCGGCGGGATTGCCCGCATTGTTTGTGCCGTTTCAGCATAAAGATCGGCAGCAATACTGGAATGCGCTGCCGCTGGAAAAAGCAGGAGCGGCCAGAATTGTCGAGCAACCGCAACTGAGCGTAGAAGCCGTCAGCGACATTCTTTCCGGCTGGGATCGCGGGACATTGCGCGATATGGCGCAGAAAGCCCGAGCTGTGGCGATCCCTGATGCGACGGCGCGGGTTGCCGCCGAGGTGGTTGCCGCTGCCGATAGTCGGGTTGCTCCGGTAGCCCAACGTTAATAACAAAATCGCCGGCATGCGTTCGGCGTTGATTAGGTTGCAATAGAAGAAAGTGAATACACAAGAATTGGCGAAACTGCGTTCTATCGTGCCCGAGATGCATCGCGTCCGGCACATCCATTTTGTCGGCATCGGTGGCGCCGGCATGGGGGGTATCGCCGAGGTGCTGGCTAACGAAGGGTATGAAATCAGTGGTTCCGATCTGGCGCCGAATGCGGTGACTCAGCAACTGACGGAACTGGGGGCGCGGATTTATTTCAATCATCGCCCGGAAAATGTAAATGATGCCAGCGTGGTGGTGGTGTCAAGCGCCATTTCGTCGGACAACCCCGAGATACTTGCTGCGCATGACGCCCGTATTCCTGTGATTCGTCGCGCTGAGATGTTGGCGGAATTGATGCGTTTTCGTCACGGTATCGCCATTGCGGGTACGCATGGCAAGACGACGACGACGGCTATAGTGACCAGTATTTATGCCGAGGCCGGGCTGGATCCGACGTTTGTGAATGGTGGGTTGGTAAAAGCTGCCGGGACGCATGCTCGTTTGGGATCGAGCCGTTATCTGATTGCGGAGGCCGACGAAAGCGACGCCTCGTTCCTGCATCTGCAGCCGATGGTGGCAATTGTCACGAATATCGAGGCAGATCACATGGATACGTATCAGGGCGATTTTGAGAATCTTAAGCAGACATTTATCAACTTCCTGCACAATCTGCCGTTTTATGGTCATGCGGTGATGTGCCTGGACGATCCTGTTATTCGTGAGCTGCTGCCTCGGGTGGGGCGACATATTACGACGTATGGGTTTAGCGATGATGCCGATGTCCGTGTCGCCGATTATCGTCAGGTGGGTGCTCAGGGGCTATTTACCCTGGCTCGACAAGGTAAGCCGTTGTTGAACGTGACGTTAAATGCGCCGGGCCGCCACAATGCGCTGAATGCGGCGGCGGCGGTGGCGGTGGCAACGGAAGAAGGTATTGAGGATGATGCCATTCTGCGGGCGCTGGAACGTTTTCAGGGAACCGGCCGTCGGTTTGATTTTCTGGGTGAGTTCCCGCTGGAGCCGGTGAATGGCAAGAGTGGCGCGGTGATGTTGGTGGATGACTACGGTCATCATCCGACTGAGGTGGACGCGACTATCAAAGCGGCGCGCGCCGGTTGGCCGGACAAACGTCTAGTGATGATTTTCCAGCCGCATCGCTATACTCGCACGCGGGATTTGTATGATGACTTTGCGCATGTGCTGTCTCAGGTTGATGTGCTGCTGATGCTGGATGTTTACCCGGCGGGCGAAGCCCCGATCCCTGGCGCTGATAGTCGTTCGTTGTGTCGTACCATTCGCGGGCGCGGCAAGATCGACCCGATTATGGTGCCGGATGTGGAGAATTTGCCGGAATTACTGGCGCAAGCGCTGCAAAACGGCGACCTGGTACTGGCTCAAGGTGCGGGCAGCGTCGGCAAGCTGGCTCGTCGTCTGGCTGAAACCCGGCTGCAGCCGCAGACCAGGAATTAAGGCTGATGTCGGGCAAGATGAGAGTACCGGTGGCCTGTATTTTAACCAGATGGTTTGTGGCGGTGAAGCGTGACGAGTGTTGTGGCGTTCACGCGATGACCCGTGTAGGCGCTGGTTGACGATTATGTCACAGGCGGCGCTGAACGCGCGCGGACGTGAGCCGGAAAGCGGCGTGCGTCGTAGCAACGGTAGTCAACTGGCGGGTATTTTTTTCCTGCTGCTGGTGATGGGTACCATTCTGTGGGGAAGCTGGATGGTACTGGGGTGGATGAAGGATGCCAGTCGGCTGCCGCTGTCAAAACTGGTGGTGACTGGAGAACGGCGCTATACCACCAATGATGATATCCGGCAGGCCATTTTGTCGTTAGGCGCACCGGGGACATTTATGACCCAGGATGTGAATGTTCTGCAGCAACAGATAGAGCGGTTGCCCTGGATAAAACAGGCGAGTGTGCGAAAGCAATGGCCGGATGAATTAAAGATTCATCTGGTTGAATATGAGCCTTATGCGCGCTGGAATGACCAGCTAATGGTTGATAGTGAAGGAAATTCTTTCAGTGTTCCCCCCGAGCGCATCGGCAATAAAAAAATGCCGATGTTGTATGGCCCGGAGGGGAGTGAAGAGGATGTGCTGGAAGGGTATCGGATCATAAGTCAGACACTGGCTGCCGATAAGTTCAGCGTGAAAATGGTGGCCATGACGGCGCGTCATTCATGGCAGGTTGGTCTGGAAGACGATATTCGACTGAACCTGGGGCGTGACGATCGCGCACGGCGTTTGGCGCGTTTTCTTGAGCTGTATCCGCTGTTACAGCGGCAGGCTCAGAGCGAAAACAAACGCATCGGCTACGTGGATCTCCGGTATGACACCGGCGCGGCAGTCGGTTGGAATCAGGCATTTATTGATCAGCAAAAAGACATTGATCAGCAGAAGAACGGTAATCAGCAACAAAATCAGGCACAGGCTAAACAGCAATGATCAAGTCGACGGATAGAAAACTGGTAGTTGGGCTGGAAATCGGTACAGCAAAAGTTGCTGCGCTGGTAGGGGAAGTTCTGCCAGATGGCATGATCAATATCATCGGTGTGGGCAGTTGCCCGTCTCGCGGTATGGATAAAGGCGGGGTTAATGATCTTGAGTCGGTGGTCAAGTGTGTGCAGCGGGCTATCGATCAGGCGGAATTGATGGCGGATTGCCAGATATCTTCGGTTTATCTGGCTTTGTCCGGCAAGCATATCAGTTGCCAGAATGAAATCGGCATGGTGCCGATTTCAGAAGAAGAAGTGACGCAGGATGATGTGGAAAGCGTAGTACACACCGCAAAATCAGTTCGTGTACGCGATGAGCACCGCATTTTGCATGTTATTCCACAGGAGTACGCCATTGATTATCAGGAAGGGATAAAAAACCCGGTAGGATTATCAGGCGTGCGTATGCAGGCCAAGGTGCATTTGATTACCTGTCACAATGACATGGCGAAAAATATTGTCAAAGCGGTTGAGCGCTGCGGCCTTAAAGTGGATCAGCTGATTTTCTCCGGCTTGGCATCCAGTTATGCAGTGTTGACGGAAGATGAACGTGAGTTGGGTGTCTGCGTGGTCGATATCGGCGGCGGCACCATGGATATGGCGGTCTATACCGGCGGCGCGTTGCGTCACACAAAAGTGATTCCCTATGCTGGTAACGTAGTAACCAGCGATATAGCTTATGCGTTTGGTACGCCGCCGACGGATGCGGAAGCCATTAAGGTTAGATATGGCTGTGCGCTGGGTTCCATCGTCAGCAAAGATGAAACGGTGGAGGTTCCAAGCGTTGGAGGGCGTCCCCCCCGCAGTTTGCAGCGTCAGACGCTGGCTGAAGTGATTGAACCGCGTTACACCGAATTGCTTAATCTGGTGAACGACGAACTTTTGCAGTTGCAGGAGCAGTTGCGTCAACAGGGCGTGAAACACCACCTGGCCGCAGGGATAGTATTGACCGGGGGAGCCGCTCAGATTGACGGTTTGGCAGCTTGTGCGCAGCGTGTATTTCACACCCAGGTGCGCATTGGGCAGCCACTGAATATAACAGGATTAACGGATTATGCGCAGGAGCCGTACTACTCGACAGCAGTAGGGTTACTGCACTATGGCAAAGAGTCTCATCTGAACGGTGAGAACGAAGTTGAAAAACGCGCCTCAGTGAGCAACTGGTTTAAACGCCTAAATAGCTGGCTGAGAAAAGAATTTTAGTGGTTATCTAAAGAGATCCCTAGCACAATTCTTTTGATCTCGAAGTAACACGGGCACAAAGACGGAGAGAAATTATGTTTGAACCAATGGAATTAACCAACGACGCGGTGATTAAAGTCATCGGCGTCGGTGGCGGTGGCGGTAACGCCGTCGAACACATGGTGCGCGAACGCATTGAAGGCGTTGAATTCTATGCGGTTAACACCGATGCCCAGGCGCTGCGCAAGAGTGCTGTTGGGCAGACGATCCAGATCGGTAGCGGGATTACCAAAGGTCTGGGTGCGGGCGCGAATCCTGAAGTAGGGCGCAATTCCGCCGAAGAGGATCGCGAAGCGCTGCGTTCCGCTCTTGAAGGCGCAGATATGGTGTTTATCGCGGCGGGTATGGGGGGCGGTACCGGTACAGGTGCTGCGCCTGTTGTCGCCGAAGTGGCCAAAGATCTGGGTATCCTGACGGTAGCCGTTGTCACCAAACCTTTCAACTTCGAAGGCAAAAAGCGTATGGCGTTCGCCGAACAGGGGATCGCTGAGCTGTCCAAGCATGTCGATTCTCTGATCACGATTCCAAATGACAAGCTGTTGAAAGTGCTTGGCCGTGGTATTTCACTGCTGGATGCTTTTGGTGCGGCGAACGACGTGCTGAAAGGTGCGGTGCAGGGGATCGCTGAACTGATTACACGTCCTGGCTTGATGAACGTCGACTTCGCCGATGTGCGCACTGTCATGTCTGAAATGGGGTACGCCATGATGGGTTCAGGTGTGGCGTGCGGTGAGGATCGTGCGGAAGAAGCCGCTGAAATGGCTATCTCCAGCCCGCTGTTGGAAGATATTGATCTGTCGGGAGCTCGTGGTGTGCTGGTGAATATCACCGCCGGTTTTGATTTACGTCTGGATGAGTTCGAAACCGTGGGTAATACCATCCGTGCCTTTGCTTCTGATAACGCAACGGTAGTAATTGGTACGTCTCTGGATCCGGACATGAACGATGAACTGCGTGTCACGGTGGTTGCCACAGGTATCGGTATGGATAAACGTCCTGAAATTACCTTGGTGACAAATAAGCAGAGCAGCCAGCCGGTAATGGATCACCGTTACCAGCAACATGGTATGGCTCCGCTGCCTCAGGAGAAACCGGCGGCCAAAGTGGTGAATGACCCGAGTTCGCAAACCAGTAAAGAGCCTGATTATCTGGATATTCCAGCGTTTCTGCGCAAGCAGGCCGATTAAGCATCGGTTGGAATCTTCGCTCTTTGTGCTAAACTGTGCCGCCGGCCTTAGTGTACCCTGAGGCCGTAGGTTCAGATGAATGCGAGATAACATGATGATCAAACAACGTACATTAAAGCGCATTGTGCAAGCGACCGGCGTCGGTTTACATACTGGCAAGAAGGTTACTTTAACTATGCGCCCTGCACCGGCGAACACCGGGGTCATCTATCGCCGTACTGACTTGAATCCACCGGTTGATTTTCCTGCAGATGCAAAATCAGTGCGTGATACCATGCTGTGTACTTGCCTGGTTAATGAGCATGACATCCGTATCTCTACGGTGGAACATCTGAATGCTGCTTTGGCTGGGCTGGGAATCGACAACATTGTCGTTGAAGTTGATGCCCCGGAAATTCCTATCATGGATGGTAGTGCAAGTCCGTTTGTCTACTTATTGCTTGATGCTGGTATTGAAGAATTGAACTGTGCCAAAAAGTTTCTTCGGATCAAACAAGCAGTGCGTGTTGACGATGGTGATAAATGGGCAGAGTTAAAGCCTTTTAATGGCTTTAGTCTTGATTTCACGATTGATTTCAAACATCCCGTCATCGATTCAGGTTCTCAGCGTTTCAAACTGGATTTCTCTGCTGATGCTTTTGTGCGCCAGATAAGCCGTGCCCGTACCTTCGGCTTTATGCGTGATATCGAATATTTGCAGTCCCGTGGTTTGTGCCTTGGTGGCAGTCTCGATAGTGCCATCGTCGTGGATGATTACCGTGTGCTGAACGAGGATGGCTTGCGTTTTGACGATGAGTTTGTCCGTCATAAACTGCTGGATGCAATCGGCGATCTGTTCATGTGTGGCCATAACATCATTGGTGCATTTACAGCATTTAAATCTGGTCACGCGCTGAATAACAAGCTATTGCAGGCGGTACTGGCCAGACAAGAAGCATGGGAATATGTAACCTTTGAAGATGAGGCCGAAATGCCAGTCGCTTTCCGGGCTCCCTCGACCGTGTTGGCCTGACCCTTCTAGTTATTTATTCAGACGACTGGTTTTCGCTGGTACTCTCTCCGGCCAGCGAAGCCAGTCTTTCTAATACTTTCTGCAACCTTTCCGGGCTTTGAGTCGCCAATCCTTTCAATATTTCTGCACTTTGCGGGCTGAGTATTCTTGGCTGTTGTCGGGATATTGCCGATAGCTCCTGGGATGATTGTTTGACTTTTCTTTCATGTATATTTGCGGCCAGCGCTGGATTAATCCTGATGTCGATCGTTACTAATGATGGTAGTATTTGTTCGCGCAGGGCTGACAGCAATGCAGGTTGTTCATAGCGTAACCGCATTAGCCAGTTTGCATTGGCTGTTTCCAGTATCAATAGTCCTTGACGGTAATTGGCAACCCGGCACCAGGGTTGCAGTGTTGATGGTAATAAGGCGCGAACGGTTTGGGTGAGCTTTAGTAATGCGGTTGCGCGTTTCTGAATGTCACGCAACGGACCTATCCCGCTTTGGGATGCACAGTCAAAGAATGACTCCAGTGATTGTGGCCGACTATCTCGCATAACAGGCTCCGACGGAAAGAAGATTTGTGATTGGTATTTTAAATCGTTGGCGACAATTTGGCAGACGTTATTTCTGGCCACATCTTCTTCTGGGGATGGTGGCGGCGACGCTTGGGCTGCCTGCCAACAATTTTACCGAATCGAGAGAGGCCTCTTCCCAGGCAAATTCTACATCAGCCATCAGCCGCCATAATGTTTCTTATTTTAGCCTCACCGATTTGGAAGCTCTCAAAGATACCAGACGTCGCTCTCCGCTCACGACCGATTACTGGCATCAGCATGCGATCCGAACAGTCATTCGTCATCTCTCATTTGCTTTCACACCGCATGAAACTGTCGTCCAGCAAGAGGTTGAAGCCTCTTTGCATCATCAGGTGTTGCTCGATACGCTGAATGCTTTGCTGATGCGTGAAGCAAAGCAGCCGGTATCACCGTTGTTGTCGGTAGTTCCCCCAATTTTTTCCATGCCTTACCAGTCAGGGATCTGGCTGGCCCAGTCTATGGGGATCCGCGCTGGTCCGTTGGTTTGATGCTGAGAGCCTAAGCGCTGCGACCTAGCATAGGCGCAGATTCCCTTTCTGATTTAGTGTCGTCATTAATATGACGGCTGTGTTGAGATATAAATCATTATGTTGATGAAATTATTGACCAAAGTTTTTGGTAGTCGTAATGACCGCACGTTGCGCCGGATGCGTAAAGCGGTTGAGGTGATTAATCGTTTTGAACCGGCGCTGGAAAAGCTTTCGGATGATGAACTGAAAGCTAAAACGCAGGAATTTCGCGATCGCTTGAAAAAAGGTGAGTCGCTGGAATCCATATTGCCGGAAGCTTTTGCCGTCGTTCGTGAAGCCAGTAAACGGGTTTTCGGTATGCGTCATTTTGATGTGCAGATGATTGGCGGCATGGTGTTGAACGAACGCTGTATTGCTGAAATGCGTACCGGTGAAGGTAAAACGCTGACGGCAACATTGCCTGCCTATTTGAATGCATTAACCGGACGCGGTGTACATGTAGTGACCGTCAATGACTATCTGGCGCAGCGTGATGCTGAAAACAACCGTCCGCTGTTTGAATTCTTGGGTATGTCGGTAGGGATCAACTTGCCAGGCATGCCGGCGCCTGCAAAGCGTGAAGCTTATGCAGCGGATATTACCTACGGCACCAACAATGAATATGGTTTCGATTATCTGCGTGACAACATGGCATTTAGTCCACAGGAGCGCGTACAACGTGAGCTGTATTACGCGCTGGTGGACGAAGTCGACTCCATCCTGATCGATGAGGCGCGTACTCCACTCATTATTTCCGGCCCGGCGGAAGACAGTTCGGAACTATACATGCGGGTGAATAAAATTATTCCGCATCTTATTCGTCAGGAAAAAGAAGACTCCGAAACGTTCCAGGGGGAAGGGCATTTCTCCGTGGACGAAAAAGCGCGTCAGGTTAACCTGACGGAGCGAGGCCTGATTAAGATTGAAGAACTATTGATGAATGCAGGCATCATGGAGGAGGGAGAGTCACTCTATTCACCGTCTAATATCATGCTGATGCATCATGTGACTGCCGCTTTGCGCGCCCATGCGTTGTTTACCCGAGATGTGGATTACATCGTCAAAGATGATGAAGTCATCATCGTCGACGAGCATACCGGTCGCACCATGCAGGGGCGTCGTTGGTCTGATGGGTTGCATCAGGCGGTCGAAGCGAAAGAGAACGTCAAGATCAATAATGAGAACCAGACTCTGGCTTCGATTACCTTCCAGAATTATTTCCGTCTGTATGAAAAACTGGCAGGGATGACCGGGACGGCGGATACGGAGGCCTTTGAGTTCAGTTCCATTTATAAACTGGATACGGTGGTTGTTCCTACCAACCGCCCGATGATCCGTAAGGATTTGCCTGACTTGGTCTATATGACGGAGCAGGAAAAAATCAACGCTATCATTGAAGACATCAAAGAGCGGACGCAGAAAGGGCAACCGGTTCTGGTGGGTACCATTTCCATCGAGAAGTCGGAAGTGGTGTCCCATGCGCTAACTAAGGCGGGTATTAATCACAATGTCCTGAATGCCAAATTCCATGCCATGGAGGCGGATATTGTTGCTCAGGCCGGGCGTAGCGGAGCCGTGACGATTGCTACCAATATGGCGGGCCGTGGTACGGATATTGTGCTGGGAGGTAGCTGGCAGGCTGAGGTCGCTCAGTTGGAAAGCCCGGACGACGCGCAGATCGCCGCCATCAAAGCCGAATGGCAGGAACGTCACGATGCGGTACTGAAAGCGGGTGGTTTGCATATTATCGGCACCGAGCGTCATGAATCGCGCCGTATCGATAACCAGTTGCGTGGTCGTTCCGGTCGTCAGGGTGATGCAGGGTCTTCCCGTTTTTATCTGTCGATGGAAGATGCACTGATGCGTATTTTTGCGTCTGAACGTGTGTCCAACATGATGCGCAAGCTGGGTATGAAAGAAGGGGAGGCCATAGAACACCCATGGGTCACCAAGGCGATTGCCAATGCTCAGCGTAAGGTGGAAAACCGTAACTTTGATATCCGTAAACAACTGCTGGAATACGATGATGTTGCTAACGATCAGCGTCGAGCCATCTACTCCCAGCGTAATGAATTACTGGATGTATCGGATATTAGTGAAACCATCGACAGCATCCGCGAAGACGTATTCAAAGCGACGTTGGATGCACATATTCCTCCGCAGTCACTGGAAGAAATGTGGGATATTCCAGGTTTGGAACAGCGCCTGAAGAATGATTTCGATCTAGCGTTGCCGATTACTGAATGGCTGGATAAAGAGCCTGAACTGCATGAGGAAACACTGCGTGAAAGGATTTACGCTAAAGCTGTGGATGTGTACCGCAGTAAGGAAGAGGTTGTTGGCAGTGAAGTGATGCGGAACTTTGAAAAAGGCGTGATGCTGCAGACGCTGGATTCATTGTGGAAAGAACATCTGGCTGCCATGGACTACTTGCGTCAGGGGATCCACCTGCGTGGTTATGCGCAGAAAGATCCGAAGCAAGAGTATAAGCGCGAGTCGTTCTCTATGTTTGCCGCGATGCTGGAATCACTGAAATATGAAGTGATCAGCACACTGAGCAAAGTTCAGATCCGAATGCCGGAGGAGATTGAGGCGTTGGAACAGCAACGTCGCGAGGAAGCTGAACGTCTCGCTCGTCAGCAGCAACTAAGTCATCAGGAAGAAACGGCTCCACAGGGGGCTCCTTATGCCGATCGTAAAGTCGGTCGTAATGACCCTTGCCCTTGTGGTTCCGGCAAGAAATACAAGCAGTGCCACGGTCGTATTCATTAATCACACCGGGTTATTGTCGTGAAGTCGGGCGCTGCTGTCGGTTTGACGTGATCCGGTCGGCGACAGGAGTCAACAACGGTGCGAGGTGTTCTGGTGGATGCCTGGCGCCGTTGTTACGAGTGGGCGCTGAACGACGAGAACGGAGCTGATGTTATGCAGTTTTTCAGAAAGGAAAGAGGAACATGGCACTAAAACCTCTGTCAGTTGCAGTGGGTATTATTCGTAACCTGGAACACGAGTTTTTTATCGCCTGCCGTCCCGAAGGGGTTCACATGGCGGGTAAATGGGAGTTCCCTGGTGGTAAGGTAGAGGCGGGAGAAACACCGGAGCAGGCGCTGGCGCGTGAATTGCGGGAAGAGACCGGGATTGACGTCATCAATCCACAGCATCTGGAAAATAAAACGTTCCCTGCCGGTGAACGCTTGATCACCCTGCACTTCTTTTTGGTTGAGGAATGGCGGGGGGAGCCCTATGGCAGAGAGGGGCAACGTTCACGCTGGTTGACGGTTGAACAACTGGATGCCGATGAGTTCCCGCCAGCGAATGCGGAAATGATTCGCTGGCTGAAGAGCAATGCCGCCGAATAATCCCTGACTTCAGCGCTGGGGTTCACTCCAGTCGTCACTATCGGAAACATCTTCGTTGCTAGGTATGCGTTTTTCTTCGTCGGCCCATTCACCCAGGTCGATCAACTGGCAACGTTTACTACAAAATGGCCGGTAAATACTGTTTTTACTCCACTCAACCGCTCGGGCACATGTGGGGCATTTTACAAAAGTCATCTGATCATTCACGATACATTTCCTGAAAACGGATGCCGCTTAGCAGCAGGCCAGTTCAAATACCAGCCGTTCCGGTATATGCCCACGTTCACTATCCAGCGGCAGGAAACGAATAGCGAACCGGGTTTTGTGGCCGGATATTTGCGGATAGACCTGGTGTTCGAGAGCAACCTGCAATCGTAACAGGTCGGCATCGGTCGCATTATCCTGATAAAAACCGTTAAGGCTAGTGAGATCCCGGAATGTCCCGGCGTGACGGATCAACTCCAGTACGCTGTCGAGAGAATGTTTCAACACAGCAATGCTATTCAGCCAGATATTGGCTTGTTGGCATTTTTGTTCCGGGAGCTGATGCAGCCAGATATGCAGTGTAGGCAAGTCGAAGCTGCAGCATCCACCGGGCAAGCTGAGCCGTTGCCGCACCATACCGATCAGTTTATCTTCCCGTAGCCCTTGTCCCATGCGGGGCGCCGCCGTCAACTCCGACGACAGGTTACGCAGTTTCTGGTGCAAGGTATGAATGCGCTCAATATCCGCTTCCGGCAACTCACTCCACTGCGCCAGTTTCTGCTGTTGACGCGCCAATTCTTTCAATAAGTCAGGGCGAACATCCCCTCGCTCGAGGATATCCAGTAATTCAGCCACAGCACGAAAGAACGTCAGCGCAACGCCGATGTCTTTTAGGCCACGATTGTCGTACATCTGTTGTAGTAAAAATTCCAGACGCAACCAAGTCCGCATTTTTTCATTGAGCGGATATTCAAATAGCACTGTTGGGGAAACGTCACTCATTATGGGTAATCCTGTCGGTTACGGATTCAGCCAGCGCAAGATAATGCTGATGTAACCCGTTAATCCGCGAAGCAAGTGTGTTTGGATTGTTGTTATTGTCAATAATGTCATCAGCACAGGCCAGCCGCTGCTCTCGGGTTGCCTGGGAGGCCAGAATACGTTCCGCCTGCCGGCGACTTACCCCATCCCGGGCCATGGTTCTGGCAAGCTGTACCTCTGGTTCTACGTCTACCACCAGAATGCGATCTGCCTGAGATTGCAGACTATTTTCTATTAGTAGCGGTACGACCCAAAGTGCGTAAGGGCTTGCCGATTGTCTGAGCTGACGCTGTGTTTCCGCATTAATCAGCGGATGGAGCAATGCATTTAGCCAATTTTTATCTTCCGGAACGGAAAAGATGCGTGTACGTAATGCGGCCCGATTTAATTTACCGTCTTCGTTCAGGATATCCCTGCCGAAATGTTGCACAATAGCTTTCAGCGCCGGCTGGCCGGGTTCAACCACTTGACGTGCGATGATATCCGCATCGACAACAGTGATGCCCAGCGCGGAAAACTGCTCTGCAATAGTGCTTTTTCCGCTTCCGATGCCGCCGGTAAGCGCTACGATGAATGTCATATTTGTGTGCTGAAAACAACAGGTAAATTTATCGGATTCTAGCCTAAATAAAGGAAGAATCGCAGTCTTGTCGCCTTATTATTCGGGCGTATCATCAAGCCGGTGTGTCATGGGTGTTTTCAGCGTTGATCATTTCTCTGAGGCTTAACATGCGTATTGAAGAAGATATCAAACTGGGTTTTAAAGATGTTCTGATTCGGCCCAAACGTTCAACTCTGAAAAGCCGCTCGGATGTAGAGTTAGCGCGCGATTTTTCATTTCTGCATGCCGGTTGCCATTGGGAGGGCGTGCCGATTATCGCCGCGAATATGGATACCGTCGGTACATTCTCAATGGCCCGTGTACTGGCGACGCATGGGTTGCTGACTGCGGTCCATAAACACTATTCCGTGGCGGATTGGCAGCAGTTTGTTGGCCAGGAATCTGAGTCTGTTTTACGTCATGTCATGGTGTCTACCGGGACGTCAGACAATGACTTCGACAAGCTGAAGCAGATACTGGCGCTGTCGCCGGAGCTGAAATTCATCTGTATTGATGTGGCAAATGGATATTCCGAGCATTTTGTCCGGTTTGTGCAAAAGGCGCGTGAAGCCTGCCCGGATCGGATCATCTGCGCCGGTAATGTTGTTACGGGCGAAATGGTGGAGGAGTTGCTGCTCTCTGGCGCCGATATTGTAAAAGTGGGGATTGGCCCAGGTTCGGTATGCACCACTCGGTTGAAAACCGGGGTAGGTTATCCCCAATTGTCAGCGGTTATCGAATGCGCTGACGCCGCACATGGCTTGGGTGGCCAGATTGTCAGTGACGGCGGGTGTGCCGTTCCCGGCGATGTTGCCAAAGCTTTCGGGGGTGGTGCCGATTTCGTGATGTTGGGAGGGATGCTCGCTGCCCATGAGGAGTGCGGTGGTGAAGTGATCGATGAAGATGGCCGCAAACTGATGTTGTTTTATGGGATGAGTTCCGCTTCCGCGATGGAACGGCACGTTGGCGGTGTGGCGGAGTATCGAGCTGCTGAAGGGAAAACGGTTCGTTTGCCATTTCGCGGCCCGGTGGATAATACCGTGCGCGATATTTTAGGCGGACTACGCTCCGCCTGTACGTATGTCGGCGCGGCACGGTTGAAGGAGCTCACTAAAAGAACCACGTTTATCCGCGTTTCCGAACAGGAAAATCAGGTGTTCAGTGCCTGATTTCCGGTAATCAGCGACCGCTGGCCGTCAGGCACCGGCCAGCACATTGCCCAGTTGGAAAATGGGCAGGTACATCGCAATGACCAGCATTCCCACTATTCCCCCGACAATAGCGATCAATAAGGGTTCGATGGCTTGGGTCAGCGTATCAGTAAGTTCTTGGGTGTGCTTTTCATACCAATGCGCCAACTGGTTGAATAGCTGATCCAGCGCGCCGGTTTCCTCTCCAACCCGAATCAACTGGGGACATGGGGCAGGAAATAACCAAGGGTCGCTGATCGCCTGGGCGAACGACAGCCCTTGTTCGACGCCGATTTTTGCTTGCCGCAATGCGTGTCGGTAGAGCGGATGGTTGATTGCGCTTGCTGCGCTTAGACCGGCCGGCAAAGGGATACCTGCATATTGTGTCATCGACAGAGAATGGAATACCTGACTCAGGCAGTGGCCGCGGATCAGTGCAGAGAGCAACGGTAACTTCAGTGCCAGACGGTGTTCCAGTGTTCGCCATGTGATGCTGCGTTTGCGTAACACTGACAACATCAACGTCAGACACAGAAGTAACAGCAATGCGGGCAGCCCGTATTGGCGCAGGTTATCCGAGAACGACAACATCAGACGGGTAAACCAGGGCAGCGGCGCATTAAATGTGGCATATAAACCGGCAAACTCCGGCAGAACCAGTGCCGTCATCAGCAGGCCGACCAACATGCCGGCGACGATGATGAATGCCGGATAACGTATGGCCTTCATGACGTTGCTCGCCAGCTGTTGTTGTGTTTCCTGGTACACGGCCAAACGAGCGCAGCACTCATCCAGCTTTCCGGTTAGTTCGCCGACGGCGATCAGCGAACCGCAGATAGCCGGAAAGATATCCGGGTAATCTCCTATGGCGTCTGAGAACGCTCTCCCCTGAAGAATCTCATGTCGGATGTCGCTCAACAGGCAACGCCAGCCGGCTTTTTCATGGTGTTCGCCAATCAGTGCGAGCGCATCAGGAAGCGGTAGACCGGCCTGTAATAGCGAAGCGATTTGCCGCAGAATGACGGCCAGATGGGTACCTTTCCAATAACGAGGCGTGATATAGGCGCTCGTTGTCAGTTTTAACGGCTGATAGCCCTGCTCCAGTAAATGCTGATAGATTTGCCGTCGGTTGTACCCGATATGTTCGCCGGTACAAAATTCGCCATTACTATGGAGGGCCTGCCAGCGGTAAAGCTTCTGTAGTGCCATCGTTATCTCTCTTAACACGGCCCGTCGCCTGTCACCCGATAGACTTCCTCCAGAGACGTTGTACCTTTGTCAACCAGCGCCAGGCCAGCCGACAGCAACGTGACGTGGCCTGACGATGCCAGTAGTGATTGCAAGGAAAGGCGATGCGGCTCCTGGGCCAAAAGGTGCTGAATGTCCTGGGTGATCGGTAACATTTCATAAATAGCTGTCCGGCCGTAGTAGCCGGAGAAACAGTGGTTGCATCCTTTAGCGGCCCACCGCCGCAACGGCCCTTGCCAGACTGTGGTTGGAAATCCTGTACTGTCCTCCTGCCGTTGTCGGCAATGAGGACAGAGGCGGCGCACCAATCGCTGAGCGACAATAAGCTTTAGCGCCGATGCCAGTAGGTAGCCAGGAATGCCGAGATGCTTAAGTCTGCTCAGGGTTTCCAGCGCTGAATTGGTATGCAGCGTAGAAAGCACCAGATGGCCGGTCTGTGCGGCTTTAACCGCTATCTCCGCCGTTTCCGCATCTCGAATTTCTCCCACCATAATGATATCGGGATCCTGCCTGAGCAGGGCGCGTAATACGCGGCTGAAATCCAGATGGGCTTTGGGCGCAATGGCGGTTTGATTGATTCCTTCGAGCGGGATCTCTACCGGGTCTTCCACGCTGCAGATATTGCGACTGCTGTCGTTGAGCCAGCGTATAGCGCTGTAAAGGGTAAATGTTTTGCCGCTGCCGGTCGGGCCAGTAACCAGAATCATGCCCTGCGGCAGTTGTAGCGATTGTTTGATCAATTGCAGCTCGGAGGGTGTCATCCCCAACGCCTCCAGCGCCAGCGTCTGTTGCTGGGTATGCAGGATGCGAAGGACGATTTTTTCACCATGATGAACCGGCAAGGTGGCGATACGCAGCGAATAGCGCTGCTGTTCAAGATGCAGACCGAATTGCCCGTCTTGAGGCAGCCGACGTTCCGCAATATTCAGTTTGCCCAGAATTTTCAGACGAGTGGTTATCCGGGGTACTAAGTCTTCCGGTGCGGATAGACTGTCCTGTAACACCCCGTCAATACGCAATCTTATCCGATAGCGGGTCGGCGTAGGTTCAAAATGGATATCGGACGCACGGCGTTGTACCGCCAGTTTCAATATCTGGTTGATAAACTGCAGCGCTGGTGTGTCTTCCGGCTCATCCCGGACATCGGGGGTCGCCTGATAATGTTCCCCCGTTTCTGCCGCTCTGGTGGGAGATAACTGCTGCTCCAGTTTTGCTGCCGGCCAGTGTTCGATCAGTACCCGACGATTGCCGGTGAACCTCAGTGCGACGACCATTTCTTCCGGCACATTTCCTGATACGGCGACGGTCATAACCTGCTCGTCTACCGCCAACAACAATGCCTGATAACGCTGACAAATTACACTTAATTCATGATGTAACGTATTGTTTATCATGATGTTTATCCTGCGCTTGAATCAAAGCGGAAAACATCCTCGCAAGCCTGACGCAGGCTTTCTGCATTACCGCTGCTCTGGCAGTTGCGTGTCCAGCGGGTCGCTCCGGTCTGGTTGTCCCATTCCGGTGTCATGACGACGCTCAATCCCTGTAACGTTGATTGCCCCGTCAGTGTGATCACGCCCTGATTAACGGCAATAGCGCTGACATAACGGGAGCTGGCGGTCGCTGGGATCCCCTGATTTCCTGCGGAACAGCTGCCGAAGCCCGCGTTGCTGAGCCCGCAGATATCGATAGCCGTCTTATAGGAAACCATGGTTTGCAGCATGTCCGTCATCGCGGCTTTCTGCAGGTAGCCCTGATACGCCGGGATGCCCAGCGTACTCAGGATGGCGATGATTACAATCACCACCATCAGTTCTATCAATGTAAATCCCTGGTGTCTCATAGCCCTTTTCCCTGGTGTGGCGGATGTCGGCAGCATAGTTGACGGTAGAGTGACTGGCGACGGTGGAAAACAGGATCGGGAAACGGCTTCGCACCGAAAATTAGTGGCGGTATGTCGTGTTGGCAATTTTTTGCGAGCGGCTACTCAGCATCAGGCGGGGATCGGGAGGGGATGAGGCGGTAAAGATTGCATCGCGTGTGATGTCTGGCGTTGGTTTTTCGTCGGTGTGGCAGGCTCCCCGGTGGAGCGGAGAGCCTGGCATCGCGCGTTAGTCAAAGCGCATGGAGAGATCCAGCGCTCTGACGTGCTTGGTCAGTGCGCCGACGGAAATGTAGTCCACGCCGGTTTCGGCGTAATCGCGCAGCGTATCCAGTGTGACGTTGCCGGAGACCTCAAGTTGTGCCCGCCCATGGGCTTGTTGCACGGCAGTACGGATAGCGTCCAACGTAAAATTATCCAGCATGATGATGTCGGCGCCAGCATCCAGTGCTTGCTGCAATTCGTCCAATGTTTCGACTTCAACTTCGATCGGCACATCCTGACGCAGCCGGAACGCCTGCTCTACCGCCTTGCGGATGGAACCGGCGGCGATAATATGGTTTTCCTTGATCAGAAAGGCGTCGGCCAGACCAAGGCGATGGTTACTACCGCCACCGCACAGTACGGCGTATTTCAGCGCAGTGCGAAGACCCGGCAACGTTTTGCGCGTATCCAGCAACTGGGTGTGAGTACCGGTCAGGCGTTGTATGTAACGATTGACTTCGGTAGCGACGCCGGAAAGCGTTTGCAGGAAATTCAGTGCGGTGCGTTCGCCGGTCAGTAGTTGACGGGAGGAGCCTTGCAGGCGGCACAGAGGCTGGTTTTCTTTCAGCGCGTCGCCGTCTTGTACCAGCCATTCCACGTCGACGCCGCCTCCCAACTGGAAGAACACTTCTTCCAGCCAACGCTGGCCGCAGAAAATGCCAGCTTCACGGGTAATGATCACGGCGGCGGCCGGTTTATCGTCGGGCAGCAACTGAGCGGTAATATCCTGATCTAGACTGACTTCTCCTCCCAGATCTTCGCTTAGCGCCTGTTGTACGCTGACGGGAATATCATTTGCGATACGATTGAGCAGCTCAGTACGGCGCTGTTCCTGACTATAACGGCGTGTGGTCATCTTCTTACTCCAGGGTTAGCCGGGCACTTATGCTACCCTGTTTGTCGCGGAGCATCCAATTTATTTTTCTTTATTATTCAATGCGTTGGTTGTGGTTTGTCGCTCTGCTTTTCTCAGGGCGCCAATGTGGTGGGCGGATTAGCGGTTGTAACCGGCGACCAGATAGTAGCCCCATCCGGTTGAGCGAACATTGAACGGGCCGCGTCCGAAATCAAGCTCGGCGCCTTCCGCCCATTGACCGTCATTATGGCAATAGCGGGCAACCACCGAGTAATGCCAGTGTGCATCGGTCAGCGCCAGAATATGGCTGGAAGCGATGGCATTGCTGGTGCGGGAAGCGCGCCGCAACGACTGCCAGAGGCAAGAACCTCGGGATACGGTGGCCTCCGGCCGTGAGGGGGATGCAGCATACCAGAAGTGCTTTGATGCGGCATGCCGGCAGGCGGTTAATTTCCCCGGTTGGCGCCAATAGACGAACATCGATGTTTTGACGCATCCCGGATGTGGGATATGCGGTACTATTGCGGGATGGTGAGGAACACAGTGCAATGGTGACGGGTTTCAGGCTTCCCCCCTTGATTGCGTTGAACGCTGAACGGGTAGGATGGGCGTGATTAAGGCTGATAGCTGGCGATTGGCGGCCTGACGTAGAGGAGAAGACGGAATGAGGATGGAGCTAGGTTGGCTGACAGGCGTCCGGCGCGTACTGTCGCCGCATCAGGATGCGCGGCCGGATGGTGAAAAGCCGTCATTGCTGGTTATTCATAATATCAGCCTGCCGCCGGGAGAGTTTGGCGGGCCTTATATCGATCAGCTGTTTACCGGTACGCTGAATGGTGATGCGCATCCGTATTTTGCAACCATCAACCAGTTACGGGTGTCGGCGCATTGCCTCATTCGGCGAGATGGCGAAGTCGTTCAGTACGTATCTTTTGAACGACGCGCCTGGCATGCAGGCGTTTCCTGTTTTGAAGGCCGTGAACGGTGCAATGATTTTTCTATCGGCATTGAGCTGGAAGGAACGGATAGCACGCCGTTTACTGATGCGCAGTACACGGCGCTGGCCGAGGTCACTCGCGTATTGCATGGTGAATACCCCATTACGTCGGCGCGCATTACCGGCCATAGCAATATCGCGCCCGGCCGTAAAACCGACCCCGGTTCTGCGTTTGACTGGCAGCGCTATCAACATCAATGGCAAGGGGAAAACTCGAATGGAGAAGAGGAGTAATTACTGATGACGCTGTTTACCCTGTTGTTGGTGTTGGGGTGGGAACGCTTATTTAAGTTGGGGAAACACTGGCAGCTGGATCACCATCTTGAAGTGATTTTTCGTTATCTTCCTGCACCTTCCTTTCTTCAAACGTTGTTGCTGGCGTTTGGCGGTATGGGGGTGGTCGTGATCCTACTGTGGCTGGCGAGCGGTTGGTTGTTCGGCTTGCCATTATTGCTGTTGTGGATTGCCATCGGGCTGTTGTGCATCGGTGCCGGCGAAGTCAGGCTGCACTATCGGCGTTATCTGGCGTCAGTACAACGCGGTGAGGCCGACGCTTGCCGCGAGATGGAAGAAGAGCTGGCGTTGATTCACGGTTTACCGCAGGATGCCAGCGAGCGTGAACGTCTGAAAGAGCTACAGAACGCGCTGTTGTGGATTAACTTTCGCTGTTATTTGGCCCCGTTGTTCTGGTTTGTTGTCGCCGGGCCTTACGGCCCGGTGGCGTTGGTTGGTTATTCGATTCTGCGTGCTCGTCAAAGCTGTTTGGCTCGCCACCATACGCCGTTGGAACGAGCGCATTCCGGCGTCGATACGCTGTTGCACTGGTTGGATTGGTTGCCGGTACGTTTTGTCGGCGTTGCCTATGCATTATTGGGGCATGGCGAAAAGGCTTTGCCCGCCTGGTTCGCCACCTTACTTGACAGGCACAGCAGCCAGTATTGGGTGTTGACGCAATTGGCGCAGTTTTCTCTGGCGAGAGAGCCGCACGGCGATCCTCTGTCAACGCCCAGGGCGGCGGTTTCGCTGGCGAAAAAGGTGTCATTGGCCGTGGTGGTGGTGGTCGCGTTGCTGACGATTTATGGTGCGTTGGTGTGACGTCTTACGCTTGATCCTCTAGGTGCCGACGCTGGGGGATCATGCAAAGCGCATCCTACCGGGCGCCGAAGCGCTGGTTATGAAAGGGCTGGTTAATCAAGCAAAAGGGGAGGCCGCTTTACGGGGCCTCCCCTTTTGCTCCCCGCCGGCGGGTCGTCAGCTGGCGGTTCGATGAGGTGGTTTTTTGATCCAGATGGTGGTTTAGGCGATTGCGGTGGACGCGCGTTTTTTGAGCCAGTAACCCACAGCCAGTACCAACAACCAAACCGGGATCAAGACAACGGATATTGTGATCCCCGGCGTCAGCGCCATGATGACGAGAATCCCCGCCATGAAGGCTAGACACAGGTAGTTGCCGAGCGGATAAAGCAGTGCCTTGAAGCGGGTTTCCACGCCTTCCCGTTCTTTACTGGCGCGGAATTTCAGATGGGCTAGGCTTATCATCGCCCAGTTGATGACCAGCGCGGAAACCACCAGAGACATCAGCAGTTCGAATGCTTTGCCGGGCAGCACGTAGTTGATCAGTACGCACAGCGCGGTGGCCAGCGCGGACACGCCGATGGCGATGAC
Organism: Musicola keenii; assembly: GCF_014855505.1. Lineage (NCBI taxonomy): Bacteria > Pseudomonadati > Pseudomonadota > Gammaproteobacteria > Enterobacterales > Pectobacteriaceae > Musicola > Musicola keenii. The sequence continues at coordinate 208,827 of NZ_JAAWVW010000007.1, forward strand.
CGGCACACCGCGGCGATCCACCGTCAGCAGTGATTTCGGGCCGTTACCCTGCTTGGCCAGACCATAAAGCATACGGCTGTTGCAGTAGACGCAGCTGTTATAAACCGACAGCGCCGCAGTCAGCACCACGATGTTGAGGACGTTCGCCACCAGATTGCTGTTCAGTGCATGGAAGATCATGACGAATGGGCTACCACCTTCCACGACTTTCTCCCACGGGTAGAGTGACAGCAGAATGGTCAGCGAACCGATGTAGAAAATCAGAATGCGGTAGATTACCTGATTGGTGGCCTGCGGAATGCTTTTTTCCGGATGGTCGGCTTCGGCCGCCGTGATGCCCACCAGCTCCAACCCGCCGAACGAGAACATGATGACCGCCATCGCCATTACCATGCCGCTGATGCCGTGCGGGAAGAAACCGCCTTGCGACCAGAGATTGGTGATGGTGGCTTCGGGGCCGCCCTGTCCGCTGAACAACAACCAGGCGCCGAAAACGATCATACCAATGATGGCCACGACTTTGATGATGGCGAACCAGAACTCTAATTCGCCGTACATCTTCACATTGGATAGGTTGACGGCATTGATCAGTACAAAGAATACTGCGGCGGAAACCCAGGTCGGAATGTCGGGCCACCAGTATTGTACATAGATGCCGACCGCGCTTAGCTCGGCCATGGCAACCAACACGTACAATACCCAGTAGTTCCATCCCGAGGCGAAACCGGCGAACTCTCCCCAGTATTTGTAGGCGAAGTGGCTAAAGGAGCCAGCAACCGGTTCTTCGACGACCATTTCACCCAATTGACGCATGATGAAAAAAGCGATGATACCGCCAATCGCGTATCCCAGCAGAACCGATGGCCCCGCCATTTTGATAGTCTGTGCGATCCCGAGGAACAGGCCGGTACCCACAGCGCCACCCAAGGCAATCAACTGAATATGACGGTTCTTCAGACCGCGCTGTAGCGTTCCGTCTTGTTGATTTTCCATTATTTTTACCCTCTGCCGATATGAGAAAGACAAATGGAGACGTGCCGATGCGACTGTCGGCGTTTTGCTCTTTTTACGTTGATGTAATTTTATTTTTACGATGTCTGATGGAAGAAATTGCCGCCAGAGCTATCGGTGGACAGAGAATAGTGGTAAGCGGCGCTAAATGCACTGATTTCTTACCGTCGCCGGTAGAAAATGCGATGCCGATTCGTTTGCTGATAGGTGCTGTTTTTTTATAACGACATGGTGTTTTGGAGAAAAACCGATACCGACGCAGTCGTTGGTCGAAACGTTCATAAATTTGATGTGGTTGCACAGTTCGGAAAATACACAATCTCATTCGGTTTGAATTAATATTCTTTATTTTTGATTTTTAATTCAATTTCATCGGGGTTGAACGGTTCAGCTTTGCCTGATTCGGGTTTCATAAAAGTTAAAACGTCCACCTGGCGTGTAATGGTAATACCACTGACCTTATCGTGCTTTTGCAACAATAATCAGGGCATTTGTTAAAAAGTAAGGTGATTGATGTTTTCCCGCAACGTCTGTATGGACAGAAGGTGAATACTTTGTTACTTTGAGCGTCACGTTTTTATAATTGGTATTACCAATTGACTCTATGCTTTTCCGCCGGGACCCATTCACCATGGCATATAGCAAGATCCGTCAGCCCAAGCTGTCAGATGTCATCGAACAGCAACTGGAGTTTCTGATCCTTGAGGGGACGCTGCGGCCCGGAGAGAAACTGCCTCCGGAACGTGAACTGGCTAAACAGTTTGATGTTTCCCGCCCATCGCTGAGAGAGGCTATTCAGCGTCTGGAAGCCAAGGGTCTGCTCCTGCGTCGTCAGGGCGGCGGTACTTTCGTCCAGAATAATCTCTGGCAGAGCGTCAGCGATCCTTTATCGGAATTACTCAGCAATCACCCAGAATCCCAGTTCGACCTCCTTGAAACCCGTCACGCGCTTGAAGGCATCGCGGCCTACTATGCGGCATTGCGTGGCACGGAATCCGATCTGCAGCGTATTCGTGATTGCCACGCGGTAATCGACAAGGCGAGAGAAGCCGGGGATTTGGAAGCGGAATCCGAAGCGGTAATGCAGTATCTAGTGGCGGTTACTGAGGCTACGCACAACGTGGTACTGCTACATTTGTTGCGTTGCATGGGGCCGTTGCTCGAACAGAATGTCCGACAGAATTTTGAATTGCTGTATCTGAGCCGTGAAGTGTTGGCTCAGGTAAGCAGCCACAGAGCCAGGATTTTTGAGGCGATTGTTGCCCGTGAGCCTGAGAAGGCGCGTGAGGCGTCTCATCGCCACCTGGCGTTTATTGAAGAAGTACTGCTGGAACTTAACCGGGAACATAGTCGGCGGGAACGCTCTTTGCGTCGACTCCAGCAACGCAAGGATTAAGGGCCCTGTTGGGACCTGTATGCGGTAACTAACGAAGAGCCTGTCTTTCTGCGTTTTCAGCCAAGACACAGAGCGTAGAAAGACAGGCTCCAGACAATTAACTGATTAGAAACAGATAAGGACCAAACCATGTCAGAACGTTTGAATAATGACGTGGATCCGATCGAAACTCGCGACTGGCTTCAGGCGATCGAATCGGTTATCCGTGAAGAGGGTGTTGAACGTGCGCAGTACCTGATCGATCAGGTGTTGAGCGAAGCACGCAAAGGTGGCGTAAAAGTTGCGGCGGGCGGTGTCGGCAGCAGCTACATCAACACCATTGCGGTAGAAGACGAACCCGCCTATCCGGGTAACCTTGAACTGGAAAGCCGCATTCGTTCCGCGATTCGTTGGAACGCAGTAATGACGGTATTGCGTGCGTCCAAGAAAGATCTGGAGCTGGGTGGTCATATGGCGTCCTTCCAGTCTTCTGCAACCTTCTATGAAGTGTGTTTCAACCACTTCTTCCGTGCGCGAAATGCGCAGGATGGCGGTGATCTGGTGTTCTTCCAGGGGCATATTTCTCCTGGGGTTTATGCCCGTGCGTTCCTGGAAGGTCGTTTAACCGAAGACCAGATGAACAACTTCCGTCAGGAAGTCCATGGCAACGGCCTTTCTTCTTACCCGCATCCGAAGCTGATGCCGGAGTTCTGGCAGTTCCCGACCGTGTCCATGGGTTTGGGCCCAATCAATGCGATTTATCAGGCCAAATTCCTGAAATATCTTAACAATCGTGGTCTGAAAGACACGACTAAACAAACCGTTTACGCCTTCCTGGGCGACGGTGAAATGGATGAGCCGGAATCCAAAGGTGCCATCACCATCGCGACCCGTGAGAAGTTGGACAACCTGGTGTTCGTCATCAACTGTAACCTGCAGCGTCTGGATGGCCCGGTTACGGGTAACGGCAAGATCATCAATGAGCTGGAAGGCATCTTCGGCGGCGCTGGCTGGGAAGTGATCAAGGTTATCTGGGGCGGTCGTTGGGACGAACTGTTGCGTAACGATACCAGCGGCAAACTGATCCAACTGATGAACGAAACCGTTGACGGCGATTATCAGACCTTCAAGTCCAAAAACGGCGCTTATGTGCGTGAGCACTTTTTCGGTAAATATCCGGAAACCGCGGCACTGGTTAAAGACTGGACCGACGACCAGATTTGGTCGCTCAACCGTGGCGGCCATGATCCGAAGAAAGTTTTCGCTGCCCTGAAAAAAGCGCAGGAGACCAAAGGCAAGCCGGTGGTCATTCTGGCCCATACCATCAAAGGTTATGGGATGGGTGATGCGGCGGAAGGCAAGAACATTGCCCACCAGGTCAAGAAAATCAATATGGATGGCGTGCGTTACTTCCGCGATCGTTTCAATGTGCCGGTGGCGGATGCCGACGTTGAAAAACTGCCGTTCATTACCTTCGATAAAGATTCCGAAGAGTACAAATACCTGCATGAACGTCGTCAGGCGCTGGAAGGCTATCTGCCGTCCCGTCAGCCGAGATTTGACGAGAAACTGGATCTGCCGACGCTGGAAGACTTCAGTTCTCTGCTGGAAGAGCAGAATAAAGAAATCTCCACCACTATCGCTTTCGTGCGTGCACTGAACGTGATGTTGAAGAACCCGTCGATCAAAGAACGTCTGGTGCCGATCATCGCGGACGAGGCCCGTACTTTCGGTATGGAAGGTCTGTTCCGTCAGATCGGTATCTACAGCCCGAACGGCCAGCAATACACCCCGCAGGATCGTGAGCAGGTGGCTTACTACAAAGAAGATCTGAAGGGTCAGATTTTGCAGGAAGGCATCAACGAACTGGGCGCCGGCTCATCCTGGCTGGCTGCGGCAACGTCTTACAGCACCAACAATCTGCCGATGATCCCGTTCTACATCTACTACTCCATGTTCGGGTTCCAGCGTATCGGCGATCTGTGCTGGGCGGCAGGCGACCAACAGGCGCGCGGCTTCCTGATCGGCGGGACTTCCGGTCGTACTACGCTGAATGGCGAAGGTCTGCAGCATGAAGATGGTCACAGCCACATCCAGTCTCTGACTATCCCGAACTGTATCTCCTACGATCCGGCATTTGCGTATGAAGTTGCCGTGATCATGCAGAACGGTCTGGAGCGTATGTACGGTGAAGCGCAGGAAAACGTTTATTACTACATCACTACGCTGAACGAAAACTACCACATGCCGGCGATGCCGCAGGGTGCGGAAGAGGGTATCCGTAAGGGTATCTACAAACTGGAAACCGTAGCGGGCAGCAAAGGCAAGGTTCAGTTGCTGGGTTCCGGCTCTATTCTGCGTCATGTACGTGAAGCCGCGCAGATTCTGGCCAACGATTACGGCATCGGCTCTGACGTGTACAGCGTCACTTCCTTCACGGAATTGGCTCGCGACGGTCAGGATTGCGAACGCTGGAACATGCTGCACCCGACCGAAGCACCGCGCGTACCGTACATCGCCCAGGTGATGAGCGACGCGCCGGCTGTTGCGTCTACCGACTATATGAAACTGTTTGCCGAACAAGTACGTACTTACGTTCCGGCCAGCGATTATCGCGTACTGGGTACCGATGGCTTCGGTCGTTCCGACAGCCGTGAAAACCTGCGTCACCACTTTGAAGTGGACGCATCCTACGTGGTGGTTGCCGCACTGGGCGAATTGGCTAAACGCGGTGAAGTTGAAAAATCTGTGGTGGCTGAAGCCATCAAGAAATTCGACATCAACCCTGAAAAAGTTAACCCGCGCGTAGCATAAGAGGGAAAGAGTAATGGCTATCGAAATCAACGTACCGGATATCGGTGCAGATGAAGTTGAAGTCACCGAAGTGCTGGTGAAAGTGGGTGATAAGGTTGAAGCCGAGCAATCGCTGATTACGGTTGAAGGCGACAAAGCGTCGATGGAAGTTCCGTCTCCCCAGGCCGGCGTGGTGAAAGAGATCAAGATTGCGGTGGGCGACAAGGTCGCGACCGGCAAACTGATTATGGTATTTGAAGCAGAAGGTGCGGCGGCTGCCGCACCGGCTCCGGTCGCCGCCGCGCCTGCCCCGGCTGCCGCCAGCGCCGTGAAAGACGTTGAAGTGCCTGACATCGGCGGTGATGAAGTCGAAGTGACGGAAGTGCTGGTGAAAGTCGGCGACACCGTGGCGGCCGAGCAGTCGCTGATCACTGTGGAAGGCGATAAGGCTTCTATGGAAGTTCCGGCGCCGTTCGCTGGTACCGTTAAGGAAATCAAAGTCAGCACCGGCAGCAAGGTGAAAACCGGCACGCTGATCATGGTGTTTGAAGTCGCCGGTGCCGCGCCTGCTGCTGCTCCTGCTGCGGCCGTTAGTGCTCCCGCTGCTGCTCCGGCAGTCAGCGGCGGCGCTAAAGACGTCAACGTGCCGGATATCGGCGGCGATGAAGTCGAAGTGACCGAAGTGCTGGTGAAAGTCGGTGACACAGTGGCAGCCGAACAGTCGCTGATTACCGTGGAAGGCGACAAGGCCTCCATGGAAGTCCCGGCGCCGTTTGCCGGCACCGTCAAGGAAATCAAAATCAGCACCGGCAGCAAAGTGAAAACCGGTTCGCTGATCATGGTGTTTGAAGTGGCAGGCGCTGCGCCTGCGGCGACCGCAGCTCCGGCCCCGGCCGCGGCTGCCCCGGCGGCTAGCGCGCCAGCCGCAGCTTCGGCTCCGGCGAAAGCTGACAGCAAAGGCGAGTTCGCCGAGAACGATGCTTATGTTCACGCTACCCCGGTGATTCGCCGTCTGGCGCGCGAATTCGGCGTCAACCTGGCGAAGGTCAAAGGCACGGGTCGTAAAGGTCGTATCCTGCGTGAAGACGTACAGGCTTACGTGAAAGACGCCGTGAAACGCGCTGAATCCGCTCCGGCGGCGGGCGCGACCGGCGGCTCTCTGCCGGGTCTGCTGCCGTGGCCGAAAGTCGACTTCAGCAAGTTCGGTGAAGTGGAAGAAGTGGAATTGGGCCGCATCCAGAAGATTTCTGGTGCCAACCTGAGCCGTAACTGGGTGATGATCCCGCATGTTACGCACTTCGACAAAACCGATATCACCGATCTGGAAGCGTTCCGCAAACAGCAGAACGCAGAAGCAGAGAAGCGCAAACTGGACGTGAAGTTCACTCCGGTGGTGTTCATCATGAAAGCCGTTGCCGCTGCGCTTGAGCAGATGCCGCGTTTCAACAGTTCGTTGTCTGAAGATGCTCAGCGTCTGACGCTGAAGAAATACATCAACATCGGTGTGGCGGTGGATACGCCGAATGGCCTGGTGGTTCCGGTGTTCAAAGACGTGAACAAGAAAGGCATCGTCGAGCTGTCTCGTGAACTGACGGTGATCTCCAAGAAAGCCCGTGACGGTAAGCTGACCGCAGGCGAAATGCAGGGTGGGTGTTTCACCATCTCCAGCATCGGCGGCCTGGGCACCACTCACTTCGCGCCGATCGTCAACGCGCCGGAAGTGGCTATTCTGGGTGTGTCCAAGTCCGCTATGGAGCCGGTCTGGAATGGTAAAGAGTTTGTTCCGCGTCTGATGATGCCGATCTCTCTGTCCTTCGACCACCGTGTCATTGACGGTGCTGATGGTGCTCGCTTCATTACCATCATCAACAACACCTTATCCGACATTCGCCGTCTGGTGATGTAATCGAAAAGCCGGCCTGACGGCCGGCTTTTTTCTGATAAGCTGGTATTTGTTACAGCTATCAGTGAGTAAGGACAAATCGTTAGTCGCTTGTTGTTTCAAAATTGTTAACAATTTTGTAAACTACCGCGGCAAAGACACGTCCCGGTGGAAGAGGGCGTTAAGACTCACAATAATGACGTCACAGACCCGCCGGAAATTAATTAAGAGGTCATGATGAGTACTGAAATTAAAGCTCAGGTGGTGGTACTTGGCGCGGGCCCTGCAGGTTATTCCGCAGCGTTCCGTTGTGCAGACTTGGGTCTGGACACCGTGCTGGTTGAACGCTATTCCACGCTGGGCGGCGTATGTCTGAATGTAGGCTGTATCCCTTCCAAAGCACTGCTGCACGTTGCGAAAGTTATCGAAGAAGCTAAAGCGCTGGCTGAACACGGCATCGTATTTGGCGAACCGCAGACCGATATCGACAAGATTCGTACTTGGAAAGAAAAAGTCATTACCCAACTGACCGGTGGTCTGGCTGGTATGGCAAAAGGCCGTAAAGTCAAAGTGGTCAACGGTTTTGGTAAATTCACCGGCCCGAACACCCTGGTCGTCGAAGGTGAAAACGGCAGCACCACGGTGAACTTCGACAATGCTATTATCGCGGCCGGTTCTCGTCCGATTCAATTGCCGTTCATTCCGCATGACGACGCGCGCGTATGGGATTCTACCGATGCGCTGGAGCTGAAGAGCGTTCCCGGGCGTCTGCTGGTAATGGGCGGCGGTATCATCGGTCTGGAAATGGGCACCGTATACCACGCGCTGGGTTCCCAGATTGATGTGGTCGAAATGTTCGATCAGGTTATCCCTGCCGCCGACAAAGACATCGTTAAAGTCTTCACCAAACGCATCAGCAAGAAATTCAACCTGATGCTGGAAACCAAAGTGACGGCGGTAGAAGCCAAAGAAGACGGCATCTATGTTTCCATGGAAGGCAAAAAAGCGCCGGCAGAGCCGCAGCGTTACGACGCGGTGCTGGTGGCTATCGGCCGTGTGCCGAACGGCAAGCTGATTGACGCAGGTCAGGCCGGAGTGGAAGTTGACGAGCGCGGCTTTATCCGTGTTGACAAGCAGATGCGCACCAATGTGCCCCATATCTATGCTATCGGCGATATCGTCGGTCAGCCGATGCTGGCGCACAAAGGCGTGCACGAAGGCCATGTGGCTGCCGAAGTCATCGCCGGTAAGAAACACTACTTCGACCCGAAAGTGATCCCGTCCATCGCCTACACCGAACCGGAAGTGGCATGGGTTGGCTTGACCGAGAAAGAAGCGAAGGAAAAAGGCATCAGCTATGAAACCGCCGTGTTCCCGTGGGCGGCGTCCGGCCGTGCAATTGCCTCTGACTGCGCCGACGGTATGACCAAGCTGATTTTCGACAAAGAGACGCACCGTGTTATCGGCGGCGCGATTGTCGGCACCAACGGTGGTGAACTGTTAGGTGAAATCGGTCTGGCGATCGAAATGGGTTGTGATGCGGAAGACATTGCGCTGACCATTCACGCACACCCGACATTGCACGAATCCGTTGGCCTGGCGGCTGAAGTTTTCGAAGGCAGCATCACCGACCTGCCGAACCCGAAAGCGAAGAAGAAATAATCAGATATCGCTTTCCTCGTTGATACTGAATCCGGCACAAGTTGCCGGATTTTTTTATCTTCCTCGCAGAATTCACATCCTTTTTCGCCACCCCGAACCGCCTGACTTACAATCATCGTCACCATAATGAAACCGTGTTTTACTCTGGGAATGACAATGATGAAACGGAACCGACTCTGGCATACGCTTGGTCTGTTAGTGTTTTGGCTGAGCAGTGGTGCATCCATGGCGAACGACGCTTCTTATCAAACCGCAGCGATAACCGAAGAGGCTTTGCCTGTCTTCTATACCGAATTAAAACAGCAACTGACCTATCCCGATTCCTGGCTATCCGGGCACCAACAATCCTTTGAGCAATGGCGTCGACAGGCGCGTCTGTTAGTGCGGGAACGCCTGCTGACGCCGGATACCCACCGGGCGTTTGAGCCGCAGGTGGTGGATAAACAGGAACGTGATGGGTATCGGGCCGAGAAAGTGGCGTTTAATCTGACGGACGAAAGCCGGGTGGCTGGGTTGCTGTTGACGCCAAATTCACCGGGGCCGCATCCGGCGATCATTCTGCTGCATGACCATGGTGCGAAGTTCGATATTGGCAAAGAGAAAATGATTCAGCCATGGGGCGATGACGCCCGTTTGGCTTCCGCTAAAGCCTGGGCCGATAAGTTTTTCACCGGTCGTTTCGTCGGTGATGAACTGGCGAAACGGGGCTATGTAGTGCTAGCGGTGGATGCGCTGGGGTGGGGCGATCGCGGGCCGTTGAAATATGAGCAGCAACAGGCACTGGCGAGCAATTTCTATAATCTCGGTCGTTCGCTGGCAGGATTGATGGCCTATGAAGATATGCGGTCGCTGGATTTTCTGGCTTCGCTGCCGCAGGTGGATCCTAAAAGAATCGGTATCGTCGGTTTTTCGATGGGCGCCTATCGAGCCTGGCAACTGGCGGCCCTGTCTGACAAAGCGGCGGTGACGGCCGCCATTGCCTGGATGGGAACCTATGATGGCCTGATGGTGCCGGGCAACAACGTGCTACGTGGTCAATCAGCGTTTTACATGCTCCATCCGGGGTTATCAGCGCGTCTGGATTTCCCCGACGTGGCGAGTATCGCCGCGCCTAAACCCATGTTGTTCTTCAATGGCGGCAAGGATTCGTTGTTCCCGGCTCGCGCAGTGCAGGCCGCTTACTCGCGTATGCACCGTATCTGGTTGTCCCAGCAGGCAGATGACCGGCTGGTCACGAAAATCTGGCCGGAACTGGGGCATGTGTTTTATCAGGAACAGCAGGATGCGGTATTCGCCTGGCTGGATCGCTGGCTGGCGACACCAGCCCATCCAGCACGTTAACCCTTTGTTTTATAATGCGTCGACCAGCACTGGCGCTCGTTCAGGATCGCCAGAGCTGGGTCAATGCTTGTAAGTCGCCTGCGACCCGTAATTGACACCAGCCGAGCAGACCCTCGGTGTTAATCTCGGGTAATAAACTGACAGTCTGACGCAGCTTGTGCGCGACATCGGTGACGGTTGCCGAGGTTTGCTGCCAGGTGACTCGGGCGGTGAGCGATGTATCATCTTTCAACCATAGCGTGACCTCGTGAAAACGCGCATCCGGGTTCAGTTCATCCGGGGGGGCGCTCGGGTCTTCCTGACGTGAGACCTTGTCCGCCAGCGCGGCAATCCAGGGTTCAACCGGCACTTCAGCAAAACGATCCAGCCGCAATTCACCTTCCAGCAACGCGGCGGCGATCACGTATTCGAGGCTGAAACGCGCCTCAACACCGGTCGTAGCCCGCCGGATAAAGGGCGCAGCGTCGCCGCCCGGCGGGAATGTCACGGTGATGCGATCCGCTGCCGCAGTCAGGTCGTCTATCGGTTTACCGGAAGATTGCAGCCACTGTTCCCGCAGTATCAATGCCGCTTCCGCCGCGCTATGCGTGCCGCCGCAAGTGGGGTAGCGCTTGAAGATGAGTCCGGGAGAGCGGATACGCCAGGGCGTGCCCCATTGCGCCATCAGGGCGTCGGGGCGTTGTTGCCCTTCACCATGCGCCGCCAGAAAGGCATCTATCACCCGATCGTGGCTACCATGAAATCCCGCCAGCGCCAACTGTGTGGCGGCGAGTCCAGCACGGGCGGCGAGCCCGGCGTGCAACGGTTTCATGGCGGAGCCGAATTGCGCCCGCAAACCCGCAGCCTGAGTGGCGGCCAACCCCAGCGCGTTGGCGGTCTGTTCCTCCGTTGCGCCGATCAGGCGGCAGGTTGCGGCAGCGGCGGCGATGGCCCCCAACGTGGCGGTATTGTGGTAGCCAAGGCTGTAATGGCGCGGCCCGGCGGCTAGCCCAAGCCGGCCGGCGGTTTCGACGCCGATAACGTAGGCGCTGAGAAAGGCGTCTTCGGTGATGTCCGGGTGCTCATCAGCCAGCGCCAGCAGCGCCGGCAGAATCACCGTGCCGGGGTGCCCCCGGAATCCTGAATGGAAATCGTCAAAGTCCAGAGCGTGACCGGCATAACCCAGTAGCAGGCAGCGGGTCTGGCTATCGTTGCCTGGATAGACCGCTTTCAGCGGTGCCAGCCCGCTGTCTGCCACCACGCCATGCCAGACCGGCAAGGCACAGGCAATAAAATCCGTCACCCCGTTGCGGGCAAGGTCAATAGCGATGGTATCAGGCTGGGCGGTGACGATCAGACGCGCCAATCGGGTGGTCATGCTGGAATAGTCGGACATGGCGATATCGGTATGGTGTTGTTCAACAGTGGACGTGATAACAGACAATGCCGTGAATGACGCGCAAAGCCTAGCGATTTTTCATTGCGCTCGCTCATATCCGTCATCGTTCACGTCGCCGACGTGTTGCCCGCCCGGCTATAAGCTCCCGAGGTACGTGCAGGGTTGCTGCGTCAGCGGGGGCGCGATGATCCTACTCCCTGAAGGAACAACGTATTGCATTGTTTCGCGTGATCGCGTTTGTGCTGCCGCTCTAATTATCGGGGGTATAGACGCCGTTTTTTAGCTGCGTCGGTGTCAGCCCATAAACGCGCCGCAGGGCGGTGGCGAAATTGGCCGGGCTGGTGTAACCGGCGAGGCTGGCGGCCTGGGCGATCCCCACGCCTTCCCGCTGTAGCGCCAGTACGGCGCGTTGCAGGCGGCAGTTGCGCAGATACTCAAATACCGTCATGTCAAAGGTTTGGCGGAAGTGGCGCTGTAGTGAGCTTTCACTCATGTTGGCACTGCTGGCGATATCGGCGATGGAAAGATGATCGGCGGCGCCGCTTTCCAGCATGTCCTTCACCTGTTGCATCCGTTGACGGTGGTGCAGCGGTACGCCAGATGCTGTCTTATCGATGAAGGCTTGTTCGGCGAGTGAACCGAGCGCTTCAATAATCAATGTCATGCACTGAGTTTCCAGATACAGACGTTGCAACGGCGTTTGACAAGGGCCGGCGTTGAGGAGTTGCCAGGCGGCGGCCAGCGCCTGACGCGACGGCATCCAGCGGTGAACGGCGAGGTGGGTTTGGGTGAAGTCATAAATGGCCCGCCAGTCGTCGACGCTATCCATCAGGTTGCCGTACAACCACTCACGGCTGAAAGTCAGCGAAACGGTACGCTCGTAGTCGTCGCGTTTGCCATAGCGGCGAAATAACGTAGGTTCGGTCAGCGACGTCAGCAAGGCCGGGTGGCGTTTGCCCAGATGCAAACGCTGTTCGCCATAGCTGATATGCGCATTGCCGTTGACGACCACCGCCAGTTTTAGCGCACCGTTCAAGGTGGTCTGGGTTTGCATGTTGTGCAGGTTGATGACATCGGCGGTGTGCAGGATCAAATCGCGGTGCAGCGGCGTGACATCGAAATGGCCGAACAATAACGGTGTATCATCAATCACCTGAGGGCTGAGAAAGTGGTAGTGATTAGCGATCAGGCTGGACATCCGCATAATCTGATGCTTGTAAATGGATGCTGACGTCGAAACAGGATTACGCACGGCTTTCCCCTCATGCTCTCTGGTGATTTCGGGCGATTTTGCCGCTTTCGCAAAGCAATTTGCGGTTTATACAAACCCCGCCCCGGCAAACAAATGTAACAATGATTGCGCCTTAATGGTAATGCAAATACTTCTCAGTAGCACCTTTGGCTGCTGGCTTTCATTGATACAGGGCGACTTTGATGATGACACTACGACTACGCCACTCTCTGGCGACGCTGATCGGGCTAAGTTGCGCGACTTTCCCGAGCCTGAATTGGGCGGCAGCGACAGACACCACCGCGACAACAGTGATCAATAACACTGCGGCCGGCACCTCCCCAACCAGCACCGCTTCTTCTAATACGGCATTGACCAACGATGCCGGCCAGACGCAGGGCGAGACGATGGTGGTGACGGCGGCGGAGCAGACGCGCCAGGCACCGGGCGTCTCGGTGATGACTTCTGAGGATATTGCCAGACGCGCACCCACCAACGATCTGTCCGAGATCATCCGTACCCAGCCGGGAGTAAACCTGACCGGTAACTCCACCAGCGGGCAGCGCGGCAATAACCGCCAAATCGACATTCGTGGCATGGGGCCGGAAAATACCCTGATTTTGGTAGATGGTAAGCCGATATCCAGCCGCAACGCCGTGCGCTATGGCTGGCGGGGCGAACGCGATACCCGCGGCGACACCAACTGGGTGCCGAGTGACATGGTGGAACGTATTGAAGTGCTGCGCGGCCCGGCGGCGGCGCGCTACGGCTCCGGCGCCATGGGCGGGGTGATTAATATCATTACCAAACAGCCGACCCAGGCGTGGCACGGTAGTTGGAATACTTACTTCAATGCCCCGGTTCACAAAGCGGAGGGTGCTACCAAGCGTACCGATTTCAGCCTGTCCGGCGGCTTGAGCGATAGCCTGAGCCTGAGGCTGTACGGCAACCTCAACAAGACGCAGGCGGATGCCGCCGATATCAACGAGCCGTATAAATCGGCGCGTACCGGCAGTAGTTATGCCAGTTCGGTGCCGGCCGGGCGCGAAGGGGTGCGCAATAAAGATATCAACGGCGTGCTGCGCTGGGATATCACCAGGCAACAGTCGTTGGAGTTTGAAATGGGGAGCAGCCGCCAGGGCAATATCTATGCCGGCGATACCCAGAATACTAACAGCAACAGCTATGTGAGCAGTAACTACGGGAAAGAAACCAACCGCATGTACCGGCAGAACTACGCCGTGACCCACCGTGGTTTCTGGGACAGCGGCGTCAGCTCCACGTCTTATCTGCAATACGAGCGTACTCAGAACACCCGTATCAACGAAGGGCTGGCGGGCGGTACCGAGGGGATCTTCTCCTCCGCCGACGATTACACCACCATCAAGCTGGATGCCCTGACCGCTCACAGTGAAGTGAATATTCCGTTTGACGCCTATTTCAACCAGACCGTCACACTGGGTGTGGAGGCATCGGATCAACGCATGAAAGATCCGAGTTCTTCCTCTTATGACATCTCGTCCACGGGGGCCATCGCGGGGTATAGCAGCAAAAATCGCAGCGGTGATATCAATGCTCATACTTTCTCGATGTTCGCCGAAGACAATGTCGAACTGACGCAAAGCACCATGCTGACGCCGGCGCTGCGCTTTGACTACCATTCGCTGGCGGGCAGCAAGGTCAGCCCCGGGCTGAACCTGTCGCAAGGGTTAGGGGATGATTTCACCCTGAAAATGGGGATTGCCCAGGCTTATAAAGCGCCCAATCTGTACCAGGTCAACCCCAACTACCTGCTCTACAGCCGGGGGCAGGGTTGCTATCTGGTCAATGGCGCCAGCAATAACTGTTATCTGATCGGTAATGAGGATCTGAAAGCGGAAACCAGCGTCAACAAGGAGATTGGTCTGGAGTTCAAACGCCATGGTTATCAGGCTGGGGTGACTTACTTCCGTAACGATTACCGCAACAAGATCGAATCCGGGCTGACGCCGGTGGGGACTACCACCGATGGCAAAACCTACGTTTACCGCTGGGAGAATATTCCCCGTGCGGTGGTCGAAGGGGTGGAGGGGACGCTGAACGTACCGGTATCGGAGAGTGTGAAATGGAACAACAACATTACCTACATGCTGCGTTCGAAGAATAAGAGTACCGGCGATATTCTGTCCGTCACGCCGGAGTTCACGCTGAATTCCACGCTGAGCTGGCAGGCGACGGACGATCTGTCGTTGCAATCAACGTTGACCTGGTACGGCCGTCAGAAACCGAAAAAATATAACTATCGCGGTATGGCCGCTTCGGGCGACGAGCTGAATGAACTCAGCCCGTATGCAGTAGTGGGAACCAGCGCCACCTATACCATCAACAAGAACGTCAGCGTAACCGGCGGGGTGAGTAACCTGTTCGACAAGCGCCAGTTTCGCCGTGGTAACGCATCGGCCGGTTGTACGGTAGCATCCAACGGCAGTTGCAGCGCCATCACCATCGCCGGTGCCGGGGCTGCGACTTACAATGAACCGGGCCGAACCTTCTATATGAGTATTAACACCCACTTCTAACCATCAACCATGAAACGGCCGGCCTATTGATGCCGGCCGATGTCATTCATGAGCTATCAGTGAGCATGTCGATATGACCTTATTCGCCAACACCCAGGATGAGACTTTTACGTCGGCAACCTGCGGCCACTACCGTTTGCTGACTGCCTGGCCGGACGATCCGGCGCCTGAACCGGGCTGGCCGGTGATGTACCTGCTGGACGGTGCACGTTACTTTGCGACGGCGGTATCGCTGTTGGCGGCGATGCGTGAACCGCGTTGCGGCATGACGCCGGGCGTGATTGTGGCGGTGGATTACCCCGGCCAGACCCGGCGTGATCGGGATTACCGCCCGTCGGTGGCGCACCTGATCCCGGAACGCGATCCTTCGGGTGGGCTTCGTGCTCCCGGTGCAGAGGGGAATGCCGCCGGTTTTCGTCATTTTTTGCTGGAAGAACTCGTGCCTGTCATCCGCCAACGCTATCGCATCGACAGCCGACGCCAGGCTTTATTCGGCCACTCTTATGGTGGGCTATTCACTGTGGATACGCTGTTTGAACAGCCGGACAGCTTTCAGCATTTTTATGCGTCCAGCCCGTCGGTATGGTGGAACGGCGGTTATCTGGCCCGGCAAGCCGAGAGGTTTATTGCACACATGGAGGAACAGCCGTTGGCGCGGTCAATCAGCCTGATGTTATCCGTCGGTGAATATGAGCAATCGCTGGAAGTATGGGAGTTACAGCGACTTCCTGAGGAACGGCAGCAGTGGCTGCGTCAGCACCGCGCTCAGCGGCGCATGGTGGACGGCATTAGAGAATTGGCGGCACAACTGCATCTGAAGGTTCCGCGGCTCACGGTGGCTCAGCGTATTTACGCGGAACAATCGCACATGTCGGCGTCGTTTCCCGCGCTGTTACATGCCTTGCGTCATCACTTTCAGCAGCGATAAAACGTGTCTGGTGTCGGGAAACGATGCCGCCGTCATCAGACGATTCACCTCGGTTTTTCTTTCATAGACCTTACCGTTTATGTGGGTGGCGCAGTGGTCGATGTGGCTGCTAACTGCTATGCTGGCCTAAACGGTATCTTGTTGCTTTTCGTGCCATTGGTGCCGGTTTTGCAACTGGATCCGGCATGAGTCGAGACGCCCGGATTTATGCTCCTGAACGCAGGAATACCTGTGATGGCGCCCGCTTATAAATGTTGCTTTAATGTAAACGAATTAACAGTCGATTCAAATCCTGATATGCTCGTCACGCTGGACCGGGCACTCTGAACCTTACATCCACTGGCTGGGATCAGGCATGGACATCATGAGCCGGTAATATGAGCGCCGGGCATAATTAGACAATGAGAGCGAGGAGAATGTCGTGCTAGAAGAATATCGCAAGCACGTAGCCGAGCGGGCTGCACAAGGGATCGTCCCCAAGCCGTTGGATGCTGCGCAAATGGCGGCGCTGGTGGAGTTACTGAAAAATCCGCCCGCAGGCGAAGAAGCGTTTTTAGTGGATCTGTTAGTCAATCGCGTGCCGCCGGGTGTTGATGAGGCCGCTTACGTCAAAGCTGGTTTCCTGGCCGCCGTCGCAAAAGGCGACGCCGTTTCCCCCCTGGTTTCGTCGGAACGCGCCGTCGAACTGCTCGGCACCATGCAGGGGGGGTACAACATCCATCCCCTGATTGATGCGCTGGACAACCCCGCGCTGGCGCCTATCGCCGCCAAGGCTTTGTCCCATACCCTGCTGATGTTCGATAACTTCTACGACGTGGAAGAAAAAGCCAAAGTCGGCAATGTTCATGCTCAGCAGGTTATTCAGTCCTGGGCCGATGCCGGTTGGTTCCTGTCCCGCCCGGAGCTGGCGGAAAAAATTACTGTCACTGTATTCAAAGTCACCGGTGAAACCAATACCGACGATTTGTCGCCGGCCCCAGACGCTTGGTCGCGTCCCGATATTCCGCTGCATGCGCTGGCGATGCTGAAAAATGCCCGTGAAGGCATCGAGCCGGATCAACCCGGCGCGGTCGGCCCGATCAAACAGATTGAAGCACTGAACCAGAAGGGGTTCCCGTTGGCCTATGTCGGCGATGTCGTCGGCACCGGTTCTTCACGTAAATCCGCCACCAACTCGGTGCTGTGGTTTATGGGCGAAGATATCCCGAACGTACCGAACAAACGCGCAGGCAGCGTGGTGTTGGGCGGCAAAATCGCGCCGATTTTCTTCAATACCATGGAAGATGCCGGTGCGCTGCCGATCGAGGTGGACGTCACCAAACTGAACATGGGCGATGTGATTGATGTTTACCCGTATCAAGGGGAAGTACGTCATCACGATACCAACGAATTGTTGGCCAGCTTCGAACTGAAAACCGACGTACTGCTGGACGAAGTGCGTGCCGGCGGCCGTATCCCGCTGATTATCGGCCGCGGCCTGACGTCCAAAGCGCGTGAATCACTGGGGCTGCCGCCGAGCGAGGTCTTCCGTCAGGCGAAAGATGTGGCGGAAAATGGCCGCGGTTTCTCGCTGGCACAGAAGATGGTCGGCCGTGCTTGCGGCGTTACGGGTATTCGCCCCGGCGCTTACTGCGAACCGAAGATGACGTCGGTCGGCTCCCAGGACACCACCGGGCCGATGACTCGCGACGAACTGAAAGACCTGGCTTGTCTGGGTTTCTCCGCCGATCTGGTGATGCAGTCATTCTGCCACACTGCAGCCTATCCGAAGCCGGTGGATGTTAACACCCACCACACGTTGCCGGATTTCATCATGAACCGTGGCGGTGTGTCGCTGCGCCCGGGCGATGGCGTGATTCACTCGTGGTTGAACCGCATGTTACTGCCGGATACCGTGGGCACTGGCGGTGATTCCCATACCCGTTTCCCTATCGGGATTTCCTTCCCGGCCGGTTCCGGTCTGGTGGCCTTCGCCGCCGCCACCGGGGTGATGCCGCTGGACATGCCGGAGTCGGTGCTGGTGCGCTTTAAAGGCCAGATGCAGCCGGGGATCACCCTGCGCGACCTGGTGCATGCCATTCCGCTGTATGCTATCAGGCAAGGGCTGCTGACTGTGGAGAAGAAGGGTAAAAAGAACATCTTCTCCGGTCGTATTCTGGAAATCGAAGGGCTGCCGAATCTGAAGGTGGAACAGGCGTTTGAGCTGACCGACGCTTCGGCGGAGCGCTCAGCAGCAGGTTGTACCATCAAGCTGGATAAGGCACCGATCATTGAATATCTGAATTCGAATATCGTGCTGCTGAAGTGGATGATTGCCGAAGGCTACGGCGACCGTCGCACGCTGGAGCGCCGGGTTCAAGGGATGGAAAAATGGCTGGCGGATCCGCAATTGCTGGAAGCGGATGCTGATGCAGAATACGCCGCCGTGATCGATATCGATCTGAACGAGATTAAAGAACCTATTCTGTGTGCGCCGAACGATCCGGATGATGCGCGGCTGTTGTCGGATGTGCAAGGGGCGAAGATAGACGAAGTGTTTATCGGCTCATGCATGACCAACATCGGCCACTTCCGTGCGGCGGGCAAGCTGCTGGATCAGCATAAAGGCCAATTGCCAACCCGTCTGTGGGTGGCGCCGCCGACCAAGATGGACGCGGCACAGTTGACGGAAGAAGGCTACTACAGCGTGTTCGGCAAGAGCGGTGCGCGGATAGAAATCCCAGGTTGTTCGTTGTGCATGGGTAATCAGGCGCGGGTCGCGGACGGCGCGACGGTGGTATCGACGTCGACACGTAATTTCCCGAACCGGCTGGGAACGGGGGCTAACGTGTATCTGGCATCGGCGGAGCTGGCGGCGGTCGCCTCGCTGTTGGGCAAGCTGCCGACGCCGGAAGAGTACCAGAGCTTTATGGCGCAGGTGGATAAGACGGCGGAGGATACTTACCGCTATCTGAACTTTGACCACCTGCAGCCGTATACCGAGAAAGCGGATAAGGTGATCTTCCAGACCGCTGTCTAAGCCGTTATAGTTTGCCGCAATAAACAGGAAGGGAGGCCGTTGAGCCTCCCTTTTTTACGGCCGGCAAACAGTGCCGGCATTCAGAGTGGATGCAGCAACAGGAGTCACGCCATGGACTATGAATTTTTACGCGATGTGACCGGACAGGTCATGGTACGAATGTCGATGGGACATGAAGCTGTAGGTCACTGGTTGAATGAAGAAGTGAAGGGGCAGGAAGCTGTGCTGGACGAGATCGAAGCTGCGGTGCGTGATCTCGCGGGCAGCGAACGCCAGTGGGAGCGCCATGGGCATGAATACACGCTATTGCTGGATAGCGAGGAAGTCATGGTGCGCGCCAATCAACTGGATTTTTCCATGGATGAAATGGAAGAAGGTATGAGCTACTACGACGAGGAAAGCCTATCGCTGTGCGGTCTGGACGATTTTCTCGATCTGCTGGTTAAATACCGGGAATTTGTGCAGAAACCCTGAGTTAACTCGGTGCTCCTGCGTTGTGTGGTCGCGTGATATCAGCGCCTCCCTGCGCTGGGCCTCGCTTTTGTATCCCGATGGAAAGGGGGTTACAGCGACGCACCGCCGCAAATCACCAATTGCTGGCCGGTAATGGCCGCGGCGGATGGCGACAGCAGATAACCCACCAGATCCGCGACTTCCTGCGGTTGAATAAAACGTCCGATCGGCGGCATTTTTGGCGGCGAGCTTTGACGTCCCGGCTGATTCAGCATTGGCGTTTCCGTCGCACCGGGTGCCACGATATTCACGGTGATGCCGCGCGGTGCCAATTCTGCTGCCCAACTGCGCACCATACCGATCATGGCGGATTTCGTCGTGACGTATTGGCTGCGTCCGGCGGCGCCGCTGGATGTCCGGCTGCCTAATAAAACGATGCGTCCGCCCTGCGGTAATTTATCCACCAGGCGATCCGCCAGCACTTCCGCCACCTGAATATGCAGGCGCCACAGTTGTTCGCTGTCGCTGTAACTCAGCTTTCCCAACGGCGCCGCCCTCATGATACCCGCTGCATGGATGACTGCATCGACGGCGGGCAGGCTATCCAGCAATGTGGTCAACGCCGGAATATCAGTCACGTCCAGCGCATGGTGCTCGAACGCGGCATGGGTATGCGGCCCGCGCTGGCGGGACAACCCGACGACCTGCCAGCCTACCCGCAATAGGGTATCGGTGATGGCAGCGCCAATACCGGAACTGCTGCCAGTGATCAACACACGTTTCTGATGGCTCATGACGCCGGGTTCCTTTCCTGTTCCAGCAGGGCTACCGGCACCTTGAACACCGCTTTCTTGACCGGCGCAGGCACATCGTCGATGGCACACAATGCCTGATGCGGTTCGCCGGGGTAGAAGGTCACGAAATCTCCGGCGGAGAGCCGGATGGCATGAGGGACGTCCGGTTGATCGAGAATGAACAGATCCGGTTTGCGCTCGGTGGCGGGGCGATCGCCTGCATCCTGCAGGTCATATCCCATGATTTCTTCGCCGGCCAGAATCAGCTGGATGTCCAGATAACGGCGATGGAATTCGGTGTGCCGTTCTTTACGCGGCGCGGTAGATACGGTACCGATGGAGTAAAACCAGTCGACGCCTTCCGGCTGGTATTTCCCTTCCGGCAGCGCGTTTAGCGTTTCCAGCGTCATTCCGGAGAGGATGTTCCACAGCGAGGCTGGCAATGTCGCCAGCGACAGATGATTCAGATTGCCTGCGATCATGGTGTGTTCCTGTTGTTGGACAGTGGTTCTTTATTGAATGTGTTCTACCTGAGAGCGTTGGGGGACTGACGATAAGGTAGATTCTCCCATGCTTCCCCTGAGATGCGAGTTTGCACGTTGATATGCCCTTTTATATCCCCGGCTGCCGGCGCCATCAGTTTTATCCATGTGTCGGTTCGCGACAGGTGGGGCGGGATGGGTGAACCTCATCCTTGAGGTTCGTGCCGGCGAGCCAACAAGCCGACATCGCTCATGACGGACTCACTGGCTAACACCTATTTGCAATGCACGTCATGCAGGTTGATCACTCCTCACCTTCCTGCTCTGCAAAGTGCGTTAACCTTTTACCCACGCTTCGCTGACGCAAACGTATTTGATTGCCTGGCGGAAGTAGGTGAAGGCTATGTGCAGTTTGTCATCCGGCCCTTGCTTGATGCTGGGGTAGGAGAACTCGCGGTTCAGCTTTTCTGTCGAGTTATTGGTCATGCAGTAGCCATCACCAATTTCGATGTTGCGCTGCCACGGCCAGCTACGGCCGCCGTCTTCAGAAATGGCGACGGTCATCGGCGCACGCGGTGCGCCCCAGAAGGCGCTGCGCTCGCTGGTGATTTCCGGCATGACTGCATTCTGGCCCTCATCCTCTTCATCTTCGATTTCGTCATACAGCGAAACGCGACGTTCGGTGGCGCCCTCTGCATTCATGTGGTTGAACACCAGCGCCAGATGGCCATTGCGCAGCGTCGTGACCTGAATCGACGAGTTATTGTTAGGCAGATCGGTCGTGACCGGATCGGACCAGCTTTCCCCGCCGTCGGTGGAGCGGCTCAGGTAGATGGCGTCGGCCCAACGGCTGCGGTAGAGCGCCAGCAGAGTGCCGTCCTGCAGCAGCGTAATGTTCATGTGTACGCAGCCGGTACTGTTCGGCACAACGGATTCCCGCCAGGTTTTGCCCTGATCGCTGGAGATTTTCACCGCACTGATGTCATCGTTGCCGACCCACTTTTCGCCTGGGCGAGTACGGCAGTAAAACACCGGCAATAACCAATTGCCGTTGGGCAATACGGTGATTGGCTGGCGGATAAAGGTGCCCGGCTGTTCCAGCAGCACGCCGATGTCGCCCCAAGTGCGGCCCAGATCGGTGGACTGGCGATAGCGCACGATGGCGGTATCCTGGTTCCCTGATTTCTGGGCGGTATACAGCAGCCACAGCACGCCGTCCGGCGCGAGGAACAGCACTGGGTTTTGCTCGGAACGGGTCGGATCCTCGGAGAGTTTTTCCGCCGGCGTCCATTGCTGGCTGCCTTGCGGCAGCCGTGACATATAGATGGAAATATCCGCCACCCCTTCCTGGGTGCCGCCGAACCAAACGCACAGCAAGTCGCCATTCGGCAGATGGAGCAGGTTGGCGGCATGGTTCTGCGGACACTCCGAAGGAATGTAGGCCTCGATCCGCTGATTGTCACCTTCCGCCTGGTGCACAATGCCGCTGCGTTCAACGGTAACGGTTTCAGTTGTCATCTCTGTTTATACTCCTGAGTTTTCAACGGGCTGCTTGGCCTGTTCTTTCGCTTTCTTGTTGGGGATCAGACGATCCAGCATCATCACGATTGCCGGGGTGAGCAAGGCAACGTACATGTTGTCGATGCCGAACGGGTTGCCCATCACATACCAGACGGAGGTCGCGACGCAGGACAGAATCAGACCGGCGTTAACTCCGCGGGAACTGCTGAAGAACGGCAGATAGAAGGCGACCATCGCCACGACGGAAATCGACAGACGGATGGCGCGGGTGAAGAAGGAGAGCTTCAGCACTTCCGGTACCAGCAGGACGAATACCAGCGGCAGGAAACCGATGATCAGCGAGAACACGCGGGTCATCTTGAACTCTTTTTCCTGCGTCGGTTTGAAATAAGGTACATAAAAATCTTTCACGATCAGCGAGGCGATCGCCAATGCCACGGTACTGACGCTGATGAAAATAGACGCTACCAGCGAGGTGGTCACTACGCCGGCCAACCACGGGTTCATGTCCTGCAAGAAGATCGGCAGGGCGTACAGGCTCTTGATTTCCGGGTGTACGAACTTGGCGGCCACACCGATGATCGCAATCGCCAGCGCGATCGGCATACAGAAGAAGAAGGCAATCCAGGTGGCGCGTTTAGCGGATTTTTCATCCTTGGTAGACGCAATGGCCTGAATGACGAACTGGGTACAGAAGATGGAGCCGATGGTGCCGATCAACCATGCGCCGATGGTGCTGGCGCCGATGTTGCCATCCCAGGTCCAGTAGAATTCCGGCATCTTCTCGACCATCGGCGTGATACCGCCGGTCATTTTCAACGCCACGTACAGAATAATCATTACACCTACGTATTTCAGGCCGCTGTGGATCAGCGTGACGTAAGCGACGCCTTTGATGCCGCCGAAGTAGAAATAGAAGGTACTGACGATGGCGGTGATCAGCGCCGCGACCGGCAGGTTCACTTTCAGTACGGTGGAGATGGCGGCGGCACCGCTGACGTAGTTACCCACGTTTACCAGCAGCAGTGCGTAGATCATGATGATCGAGATAATATTTTTGGTGGTGTTGCCGTAACGTTCGGCGATCGCGCCGGAGATGGTGATCTTCCCGGTGTTATAGATCTTTTTCACCAGCACGATGCCGAACAGCAGGAAGCCGATGGCGGCGCCGATGACTGACCAGGATGCCGCGATACCGCTTTCAAACGCGGCTTGCGATGTGCCGACGGTGGATTTGGCGCCGATGAATTCGGTCATCAGCAGGATACCGACGATAAACGCCGGCAGCGAACGGGAGCCTTCCATAAATTCCGAGTTGGAGCGGCTGCGTAACCGCAGCGTCAGCAAGGAGGTAAAGGCAATATAGAACACAATTATCCCAACGATGATAAGTGTGTCTGTCAGATCAAAATGGTTCATGGGTTTCGATCCTGTAGGGTAAAGGTAATGGTGTTTTATGTGACGAGAGCGTGTCGTCAGTCAGTAAAAGGTTGCGTTAGCGAACGAATGGCCTCTTCGTCCTGCGCTGAGAACTGAATCGGGTAGCGGCTGACGCCGACATCCTGCCCCATCAGTACCAGTGCCTTTTTCACGACCGCGGGAGAAAACGCGATCGCGTACAGCGTTTTGCGTAGTTCGCTGACCTGTTCCTGCGCCAGGCGTGAGCCTTCGACGTCGCCTGCGTTGAAACGGTGCCAGATCTGGCTGATGGCTTGCGGCGCCACGTTGGCCAGGCCGGAGATACAGGCGGAACAGCCATCGACGAAGCCTTGATGGATCAGCGAGTCGGGGCCGTTCAACACGTCAAAATTCGGGATACCTTTGGCCGCCTGCAGGAAACCGCTCAGGCTTTCATAACTGCCTGCGCTGTCCTTGATGCCGATGATGTTGGGGTGATCCGCCAGGATGCGCACCGTTTCCGGTTGCAGGGTATTACCGGTACGGGCCGGAATGTTGTACATGAACACCGGCACCGGCAGCGCATCCGCCACTTCACGGTAATGGGCGATCAGTTCGCTCTGTTTCAGCGGCACGAAGTAGGGGGTGATCACGGAAACCGCATCGACGCCGAGTGCGGCAATACGTTTGCCCAACTTGATGGTTTCACGGGTGGAGATTTCGCCGACGTGCGCGACGACCGGTACGCGGCCGGCCACTTCATCCACGCAGGTTTCCGTGACGGCGACTTTCTCGTCGGCATTGAGCACGAAAAACTCACCGTTGGTGCCGTTGCAGAAAATACCATTGCCGTAGCGCATCTGGCGTTGTACCTGCTGGCGCAGGGCGGCGGGATGGAATTCCCCCTGATGGTCAAAGGGCGTGACGATAGCCGTCAGAACGCCTTTAATTGGCTTACTCATTGTTATTCCTCGTTATTCATCAACCAGAGTGATGTGTTCAAAACAAAGTTGAATAGATGGCGTGCACATCTTCGGCACGGACGGTCGTCGGTACGTTTTTCATCAGGCGCTGCACCTGCAGGGCGGATTCCACCAGATACGGCAGATGATCCGGGCTAATCCCCAGCTGTTGCAGGGATGAAGGCAGATTCAGACGTTTGACCAGCGCATCGAAGTAATCCACCAGCGCTTCGGCTTTCTGCGCCGGCTCGAGGCGCGTATCGGCGTTCGGCAACAGGTCGTAGGCCTGAGCGAATTTTTCCTGCGCCGCGTGCTGAACGAAACGCATGCAGGGCGTCAGCAGGATGGCGTTGGCCACGCCGTGGGGGATGTGGTACTTGCCGCCTAGCGGGTAGGACATGGCGTGCACCAGGTGCGTGCCGGAGTGGGCGATGGCGGCGCCGCCATAGTAGGACGCCCACAGCATATTGAGACGCGCTTCCAGATTGCCGGGTTCGTTGACCGCAGCGTCGATATTGGCGAACAGTTTCTTCAGGCCGATCAGCGCGTAGTTGTCGCCGACCGGGTTGGAAATGGTGGCGGTGAAACATTCGATCAGGTGGCACAGCGCATCGATACCGGTAGACGCCGCGATGTGAGCGGGCATGCTGGTGGTCAGTTCGGGGATCAGCGCCACATAGTCCGGCAGCATCACCGGCGTAATGATCCCGACTTTGGTTTCTTTTTCCGGAATGGCAAGAATGGCGTTCGGTGTGGCTTCAGAGCCGGTACCGGCCGTGGTGGGGATCATCAACGACGCGGTACGGCGCGTTGGTTTGGTGCCCGCCAGCAGGCTTTCTAATGTGATGGCGTCATCACCGGCGCACAACAGCGACAGCAGTTTGGCGACGTCCAGTACGCTGCCGCCACCGATGCCGACCACAAAGTCCGGCACTGAGGACGGCAGATTTTGCAGCACCGCCGCCACATCATGTTGGCTGGGTTCGGCGGGCACATTATCAATCACCGACAGCTGTGCAACGCCGGCCGCCAGCTGTTCCTTCAGCGCCTGAACGCCGGGCAGCCCGACAATATTCCGATCTGTAACCAGTAAGACATGCTGTTTGCCGCACAGCAGATAGGTGATGTCCTGGAGTGCCTGATAACCACTGATAATGGTGCTGTTGATATTCATACTCATACCTTGTTCCGATCCGCTGTGATTCCCGCCTGATTTGATTGATTTTTTTCAATCACGATTCTTTTTCTATGACCGAAAAAGATCGGGAGGCCTACATTCTGTGGCTAATTTATAGAAGAAATTGGTTTTGAATAATTTGATATTGCTCACATATAATCAATTGTGATTCAATATAATCATTATCAGGTAATCAATCAAAACGGGGTAGTGGTATGCCGAACAGGCAGGAAGATATCCGTGTGCTGGTTGTGGCTGACGACTTTACCGGTGCAAACGACGCCGGCGTAGGGCTGGCGCTTTACGGCGCTCAGGTCAATGTGCTGTTTGACGCTGCGAGGATCGGTGCCGTTTCATCGGGCGATGCCGTCGTCATCAATACCGACAGCCGTGCGCTTGACGCCGCAGTCGCGGGGGAGCGCACCGCGCAATCAGTGCGGGGCTGGCGGGAGCAGGGCGTCGAAGGCTGGATAGTCAAAAAGGTGGATTCCACGTTACGCGGCAATCCCGGCGCGGAGACCGAAGCGGCGCTGCATGCCGCCGGTGTGTCGCTGGCGCTGGTGGCACCGGCCGCGCCGTCACTAGGCCGCGTGACCCGCGACGGTAATGTGTGGGTGCACGACCGTCTGTTGACGGATACGGAGTTCGCCAGTGATCCGAAAACGCCGGTACGTTCTTCTTCTGTCGGTGAACGGTTGGCGGAACAGACCGCATTGCGGCAGGCATGGGTTTCATTGAGCGAACTTCGTCAAAATGGACTGGCGGCACGTCTACAACGGTTGAGCGATCAGGGCGTGCGGTTGGTGGTGCTGGATGCGGAAGACCAGCAAGATCTCGACCTGATCGTGCAGGCTGCCGGGCAGTTGGCTGCAAAGCCGCTGTTGGTGGGATCCGCCGGGTTGAGCGATGCGCTGGCCCGTCATCTGTATCGGCGCGCAGGTCACGCCTCGCGTGCGTTGCTGGCGGTGATTGGTTCTATGAGCAAAATTGCTCAAAAACAAATTCAAATGGCCTGTCGGCGGCCGGATGTGGCGCTGGTGGATATCGATATCGACGCGCTGCTGGCGATGTCGTACCCGGCCGCGTTGGCGCGCTGGTGCGAACAAGCGGTGGCCACACTGGCGTCCGGGCACCATTGCCTGATTCGTACCTGCCTGGACGATAGCCAGCGTTTCGAGATCGACGGTTTGTGCCAGCGTCATGGTATGGCGCGTCAGCAACTGGGCGACACCATCAGCCAGCGGCTGGGGGAACTGACTCGCCAGATTGTGGGTCGCCAACAACCGGGCGGTCTCTATTTATCCGGCGGCGACATCGCGATTGCCGTCGCCAATGCTTTGCAGGCCAATGGTTTTCATATCAAAGGGCAAATCGCTTCCTGCGTACCCTGGGGGCGGTTTTTGGACAGTGTTGTCGGTGATATCCCCGTAATGACCAAAGCAGGCGGTTTTGGTGACGACGCTACCCTGCTGGACGTTTTACGTTTTATTGAGGAGAAGGTGAGTGAATAAGATAATTGCGGTAACAATGGGGGACCCGGCAGGTATTGGCCCGGAAATTATCATCAAATCGCTGGCGGATGGCGAACTTTCCGGCGCGCCGGTGGTGGTGGTGGGATGCGTGCAAACGCTGCGCCGCATTCTGGCGCTCGGCGTCGTGCCGCAGGTGGAGCTGAACGAAATTGCCAGCCCGGCGCAGGCGCGCTTCGCCCCCGGCGTCGTCAATGTTATCGATGAACCCTTGGCGGATCCGGCCGGGCTTGAGCCGGGAAGAGTACAGGCCCAAGCGGGCGATTTAGCTTACCGCTGCGTGAAACGCGCCACCGAACTGGCGATGGCGGGTGAAGTACACGCGATTGCCACTGCGCCGCTGAACAAGGAAGCGCTGCATTCCGCCGGGCATCTCTATCCCGGTCACACCGAATTGCTGGCGAAGCTGACCAACAGCCGCGATTATGCCATGGTGCTGTATACCGATCGGCTGAAGGTGATCCATGTGACGACACACATCGCATTGCGCAAATTCCTGGATACGCTGAATCGCGAGCGCGTGGAAACCGTCATCGGTATGGCGGATACCTTCCTCAAACGTGTGGGCTATGACAAACCGCGTATTGCTGTCGCCGGGGTCAACCCGCATGCCGGGGAAAATGGCCTGTTCGGCGACGAGGAGATCAATATCGTGTCGCCGTCCATCGAGGCGATGAAGGCCAAAGGTCTGGATGTGTATGGCCCCTGCCCGCCGGATACCGTATATCTGCAGGCGTATGAAGGCCAGTACGATATGGTGGTGGCGATGTATCACGATCAGGGCCACATTCCGCTGAAACTGCTTGGTTTCTACGATGGTGTTAATATTACCGCGGGTTTACCGTTCATCCGGACATCAGCGGATCACGGTACGGCGTTCGACATCGCCTGGATGGGCAAGGCGAAGG
This sequence comes from Musicola keenii, assembly GCF_014855505.1. NCBI lineage: Bacteria > Pseudomonadati > Pseudomonadota > Gammaproteobacteria > Enterobacterales > Pectobacteriaceae > Musicola > Musicola keenii. The sequence goes on from NZ_JAAWVW010000007.1 coordinate 237,229, forward strand.
CGGAAAGTATGGCGGTTTCGATCAAACTGGCGACCCAGCTGGCCTGATAGAATCGGCTTAGGGTAAAACATACGGATATCATTGTGGGGGAAACATTGAGTGACGCATTACGCATAAGCGGAGAAAAAATAAAGGGACAAAGCCGTCTCGACCAGATTATGGATTACCTCAAAGGCCATAATCTGGTGACGGTGGATGAACTTGTGGCCGTCATTGATGCTTCCCCGGCGACGATTCGCCGTGATTTGATCAAACTAGATGAGCAGGGCGTCATCAGCCGTTCGCACGGCGGCGTGACGCTCAATCGCTTCATCCCGTCGCAGCCCACCACCAACGAAAAGATGCAGCGCAATTTGCTGGAAAAGCAGGCGATCGCCCGTCAGGCGGCGACACTGGTGCAGCCGGGCAGCGCGGTGGTGCTGGACGCCGGCACCACCATGATGGAGCTGGCGCGTAATCTGACCCATCTGCCGCTGCGCGTCATCACCGCCGATTTGCAGATTGCGCTGTTCCTTTCCGAATTCAAGCAAATCGAAGTCACTATTATCGGCGGTCGGATCGACGACAGCAGCCAGTCGTGCATTGGCGAGCACGGCCGCCGGCTGTTACGCAGCGTCTATCCGGATATCGCTTTCATCAGCTGCAACTCATGGAGCCTGGAGAAAGGCATCACCACGCCGACGGAAGAGAAAGCAGGCATCAAGCAGGATCTGGGGGTGAATGCCAGCCGTCGGGTGCTGCTGGCGGACAGCAGCAAATACGGCGCGTATTCGCTGTTTTGCGTGTCGCCCTTGACGGCGCTGACCGACGTGATTACCGATAGCGAACTGGCGCCGGAGATTCAGCGGCAACTGCAAGGGCAGCCGTTCCGGCTGCATCTGGTCACTGTGTAGCAGGACGAAATCGTCCGAATACGTGGTATTTCCCCTTGCCAAATGACTCGGCCGCCGAAGAACACAGCCCCGTCTGCGTGTATGGCAGGGCGTCTCAATATGGACGGCACGTAAGCCGGTAATCGATTGTCAGCGGCTGCTCCGGCGTCAACGCCAGCGCCGTCGCATAACCGGACTGGCTGATGGCGTTGTCTCGCAGGCACGCCGGCCCGAGATCCCACGCCGAGCAGACGGGCTCGACCCCCAGACAATAATTCTTTCCTGACCAAGGCGTTTGCCGCCTGCCGCCATTACTGATCCACAACAGGCAGTGGGGCAGTATCGTCGTGTCCCAACGCAACGCCAGCGCCAAACGACGTTGTGGATAGGTCAGCTCGATGCCGGCGACCGGCGACATTACCTGTAGGATCTCCTCCGTGGCGAACGGCAACGGCAGTCGGCTGAGATCCAGCGTCGCGCCATCGGCGGCCGGGGCCAGGCGCAAGTCATCAAAGACGGCGCCGGGCTGAAGACGGCTGACGCCCGGTTCGGCAGGCTGTGGGTAGGCCCGCATGTGTAATGCATTTTCGGCGGATAACACCAATTCCCCGGCATCCCCCCCGATGGGAAACACCGGATGCAGCCCGACGGGCAACCGACAGGGCCGCCTAGCCTGTAGCCTCAGAGAAAAATTCACGTTGCCGTTATCGGCCAGTTGGATAACCCGGCGCAGCGCCGTGAGCGGGTAGTCCGGTGGAAAAACGAAATCGAGTGCGGCGTGGCGGGATGAGCGCCCGGCGAGTGTCCAGTCACGGTTGGCGGGCAGCCCGTGCGGGATACCCGCTAGGTAGCCGTCGCCGTCTTGCTGCGCATGGCCGAACGGTACGCCGACCCATTCACCGCCCAAACGGTGCATCAACGGCGGTTGCCCGGCGCAGGCACCGGCGTCATCGAGCCAATGGGCGCGGTACAGCAGCGCGGTCGCCTGCGGCGTGCCGGGGCGGAAGGTCAACGCGGATAGCATACCGCCCGCCAGGCCGATGTCGGCGCTCAGCAAGCCATCATCACTGTGCAACATAAAAGAGGCGTTTGGGCTCATGGGCGATTCCTGTGTATTCAACGGGTGAATCGACGGGCTGGCGCGTGCGGCGGGATAGTGCGGCGGGGCGAGCCCGCCATACCGTTAATTCAGCCCTTCTCCGGCGCTTTGTCGGGCGATCAGCCGCACGGGCAACAGTTGCTGCTCGTCGTCGCGCGCGCCATCAATCAATAGTTGCAGCCCGGCTCGGCCCAGCGAGGCCTTGTCGATGGCGATGGTGCTCAACGGCGGGTGCGCGACGCTGGCGGTATCGATATCGTCGAAACCAACGATGGCGATCTCCTCCGGTACTTTCACCCCGTGTTTCTGGCAAACGCGGATAGCAATCAGCGCGGCGGAATCATTGTAGGCGAAAATGGCGTCCGGCCGTTGCGGCAGCGCCAGCAACTCTTCCACTGCGCTGACCAGCGAACTTTCGGTATCCAGCAGCGGCGGGGCGATGGCTTCGTATTCCGGCGGCGTCAGCAGTTTGGCTTCGTACAGCGCCTGCCGATATCCCTTTTCACGCAGACGGATACTGTAATGCGCCAGACTGCTGGCGAGAAACGCGATACGGGTACGGCCCTGAGCGATTAAATGGCGGGTGGCGAGATACCCCCCTTGCAGATTATCCGGATTAACGCTGGGCAAACCCGGTGCCCACAGGTCGATCAGCGCCAGCGGCAACTGCATGTTGCGCAGCGCGGCCAGCAGTTCGGGCTCGAAAAAACCGGCGCACAGTAGTGCATCGGGGTCGTGCAGCCGCACCTGCTCTTCCACTGCGTCCGTCGGGCCCAGCGCCAGAAAGCTGAGCGCGATGCCGGCGTCGCGACAAGCGTTTTCTACGCCGAGCAACAACGGCGAATAGAAGGTCAGGGCGCTGGAGATATTGTGCTGGCGGTGGAGCAGAAACAGCACCCGGCGCAGCTTGTCGTTGCGCAGACGGGTGAAATCGTAACCCTGTTGGCGGGCGATGGCCAGAATTCGCTGGCGGGTTTCTTCTTTCAACCCCGGCTGACCCTTTAATGCGCGTGATACCGCCCCGGCGGAAACCCCGGCTTCGGTCGCGATATCTCTGATTCTTATCCGTTTCGTCATGCGTTTCCTTTGTGCCTGTGTCCACAGCGATAAGCCGGAATTCACCTGTCCAAACTGTGCCGACAGCCTAGCATAAAGCGCGCGCGGTTGCTCCGGCTCCCAGCCAGGCTGCGCCCCGCACGCCGCTGCTATCGCCGTGCATGGCGGGCACGATGGGGGTGAAAAAAGTATTGCTGAAGGTATAGCGTCCGATGCGCGCTTCCAGACCTTGATACAGCGGGCGGCAGTTAGACAGGCCGCCGCCGATGACGAATACGTCCGGGTCGAGCAGATTCACTACCGATGCCAGCGCTCGCGCCAGCTGATCCTGAAACAGGTCGACATATTCCACCGCCTGCGGTTCCCCGGCTGCTACCGCCGCCATGATCTCCACCGCGCTGAGACTGGCCTGATAGCGCTGGTTATAGCGTTGGGACAGGCCGGTGCCGGAAATAAAGGATTCGGTGCAGTTGGTTTTGCCGCAGTAGCAAACGACCGACGGCCCATCCTGCTCTGGCGTATAGCGCGGCAGTACGTTGTGCCCCCATTCGCCGGCGCTGCGGTTGCGCCCGTCGATCACCTGTCGATGGATAGCGATCCCGCCGCCGCAGCCGGTGCCGAGGATGACGCCGAACACGGTATCAAACCCTTGCCCCGCGCCATCAATAGCTTCCGACAGCGTAAAACAGTTGGCATCGTTGCTGATGGCGACGGGTTGAGCGGCAAATTCCACCAGCATCGCATGCAGCGGCTGCTGGTTAATCGCCAGAATATTGGAGTTCTTTATCAGCCCGTTGCTGACTTCCACGGTGCCGGGTAAGCCGATGCCGATGCTGACGGGGCCGATATCCTGACGAGCCTGGGCGATGACGTCGCACAACTGGCGGAAAAAGATCGGGTAACTGCTTTTCTCCGTAGCGTAGCGCTGGCGGTAGACGATATCTCCCTGCTGATCCAGCGCAACGGCTTCGATTTTCGTACCACCGATATCTATACCCAGACTTAACATGTTGATTACTCCTGCACCGAGCTGGCAGACAAGGTTCCATCGATAAAACACCCGCGCAGTGTACTGCCATATGTTTACTAAACACAATGGCGTTATTTCGCTTTTGTGAAGGTGGGGTTTTTATAAAAAATCATATTTATCAAATATATATTTTTTATTGGTTTGATGAGAAGGAAAAAATATACCGTGAATGTGAAGCGTCTCACGGAAATGAATGACGGGAAAATCACTTTATTTACTAAACATTTTTGCGGTGCTATTAAATGAGCACCCCACCGCCTGAAGATGATGCGGTGCAGCCCTTTCCCTGTCAGATCAGAAGAGTGAAGATGCGATGTTTTTTACCGAAGAGAAACTGAGTCAGCGTCTGGATGAGGTCGCCCAGTATCGGTGGCGCGAAGCTATCGAGGTCGAACTGGCGGACATCTGCTTTGACCGCGAGGGAGAGAACGGCACGCAGCCGCCGCCCGACGCGGCCGATTGGCAGCCGTGTCAACGCGGCTTTCAGTGGCGGGAAAAGGATATCTATGCCTGGTTGCGCCTGCGTATTGCGTTGCCCGCGCACTGGGCGACGGAAACCATCGCGGCACGGTTCGATTTCAGTCTTGGCGTACAGCGCCGCGATTTTGAAGCGTTGCTCTATCTGAATGGCGAGCCCTGGCAAGGGCTGGATCAGAATCATGTCGAAACGGTGATCCCGTCGGCCCTGGCGGGGCAGACTATCGAATGTTGTTGCCGGGTCTGGTCGGGCATTCTTGAAGGTAAGGTACGTAAACATTTTCAGGCGTTTCACGTCGGTAACGGTTTTGAGCAGGCCAGCATTGCGGTGCGCGACGACGCGGCGACCAACCTGTTCTATACCACCGAAGCGATTCTGCAATCCCTGGCGGTACTGCCGGAAAACGATCCGCATCGCGTGCTGCTGCTTGCCGCCGCCGACCGCGCCTATAACCTGATTGATTGGCGCGAGCCCGGTAGCGCGGAGTTCTATCACTCGCTGGCGCAAGCCGCCGCCACTCTGGAGCGGGAATACCCACGCAGCGGCGGCGTGCAGCCGGTTACGGTGCATTGCGTCGGGCATACTCATATCGACGTCGCCTTCCTCTGGCAGCTGAAGCACACGCGGGAAAAATGCGCCCGCTCGTTCTCCACGGTGCTGCGGTTGATGGAGCGTTACCCGGAATATGTTTTTTTCCAGTCGCAGCCCCAGCTTTACGACTACCTGAAGCAGGACTACCCGGCGATTTACCGGCAAATTAAACAGCGTGTTGCCGAAGGGCGCTGGGAAGTGGACGGCGCCATGTGGGTGGAGGCGGACTGCAATCTGCCCTCCGGCGAATCCTTCGTGCGCCAGATTCTGCTCGGCACCCGCTTCATGCAACAAGAGTTCGGCGTGACGCCGCGCTGCCTGTGGCTGCCGGATGTCTTCGGCTACTCCTGGGCGTTGCCGCAGATCCTGCGCAAAAGCGGCATCCGCTATTTCATGACCACCAAAATCAGTTGGAACGAATTCAACCAGATGCCGCACGACACCTTCACCTGGCGCGGTATCGACGGCAGCGAAGTGCTGGCGCACTTCATCACCACGCCGGAAGAAGGACACCCGCGCTACACCTATAACGGCATGGTCAACGCCATGTCGGTGCAAGGGCTGTGGGATAACTACAAAGACAAGCCGCTGAATCAGGAACTGATGCTGGCGTACGGTTACGGCGACGGCGGCGGTGGCCCGACGGAAGAGATGCTGGAGCTGCTGCGGCGTTTTGAAAAAGTGCCGGCGCTGCCGAATATCCGTCATGGCCGGGTAGACGACTATTTTACCCGTCTGGAACAGCGGCTGGCGGACAGCGATGCCTGGCAGCACGTCTGGGACGGCGAACTCTATTTCGAAAGCCACCGCGGCACCTACACCAGCCAGGCGCAGGTGAAAAAGGCCAACCGCCGCGGCGAGCTGACCTATCGCAGGCTGGAGTGGTTGCATGCCCAGGCGGCGGTCAGTCACGCCGACTGGGCTGCTTATCCGCAAGTGACGTTGAACGCCGGCTGGCAAATCCTGCTGCGCAATCAGTTCCACGACATCATCCCCGGCTCCTCGATTGCCGAGGTCTACCGTGATGCCGCCGACGAGTACCGGCAGGCGGAACAGCTGGCCGATGCGATGCTGGCACAGTGTCAGCCGCGGTTGCTGTCGGCGCGAGAAGATGCGGTCAGCGTACTGAACAGCGCCGCCTGGCCACGCCGTGATCTGGCATTTATCGCCGGCGACGGCGCGGGCGGTTGGATGCAGGCGGACGGACAACCGTTGGCGTCGCAGGCGGTGGCGGGCGGATGGCTGGTGGCGTTGCGAGAGATTCCCGCGTTGTCCGGCGTCGCGCTGTATCGCACCGCTGCACAAGCGTCGGGAGATTCACCGTTTCATGTCGGCGATCGGCAGGTGGAAACCCCGTTCTATCAGATTAACTGGAACGAACACGGCCAACTGACCCGTATTTTCGACCGCCAGCACCAGCGGGACGTCTTGGCGGATTGCGGCAACGTGCTGACGGTGTATGAAGATAAACCGCTGAAGTACGACGCCTGGGATATTGAGATTTTCTATATCCAGAAACAGCGTCCGGTAACGGAACTGCAATCGGTGACGGTGCTTGAACACGGCGAGTTGTGTTGCAGCGTCGAATTCGTTTGGCGTTATCACCACAGTCGCATCGTGCAGCAGATGCGGTTGTACCGCGATAGCCGTCGTATCGATTTCCACACTCAGGTGGATTGGCAGGACTATAACCAGTTGCTTAAGGTCGGTTTCCCGGTGGCGGTGCGCGCCACCGAAGCCACCTACGACATTCAGTTCGGCAACGTCAAACGCCCCACTACCTGGAATACCAGCTGGGACTATGCCCGTTTCGAAAGCGTGGCGCACCAGTGGGCGGATCTGTCCGAATACGGTTATGGCGTCAGTTTACTGAACGATTGCAAATACGGGCACGCCATCCGCGACAACCTGATGCAGCTAACGCTGATTAAATCGGCGGTGAGTCCGGATGCTCACGCCGATCGCGGCCAGCATGAATTTACCTACTCGTTGTTGCCCCACGCCGGAGATTGGCGCGAGGCAGGGACGGCGCAGCAGGCGTTTTTCCTGAACGAACCGTTGCTGCCGCTGCCGGGCGAGTGGTTGCCGGAGGCGCCGCTGGTGGCGTTCGAGCATCCGTATATCCAGCTCGACGCGCTGAAAAAGGCCGAAGACGGTGACTGGCTGGTGGTTCGGTTGCACGAGTTTGCGGGCGGGCGTCAGAACGTCGTGCTGCGCTGCGCCCGTCCTGTGCGCTGGTGGGCGGAGAGCGATTTGCTGGAAAATTTGTCCGCTAAACAGATGGATGTGGGGCAAACACTGGAACTGCACTTTGCACCCTATGAAATCAAGACGTTGGTATTGTGCCTGGCGGACTGAACACCGTCGAATCAGGCATTTAACCGGGACGTACTGTGATTTTGGTCGATCCTGGTCACAGAACCTGCGGTGGTCGATTTACTGTTTCTTGATTTTGTTTACTATAAATATCGTTGTTTAGTAATCAATTTAAAACTTAAGTACCACCCACAATATCCTTTCATGCGACGGCACCAGGGCCGCCGGGAAACGAGGAATAAACAACAATGAACATCTTAGCCAAAGCAGTGACCACCGCATTACTGGCCAGTACCGCGCTGGCCGCCCATGCCGCCGATACGTTGGAGGTTTGGATCCGCGCCAATAACAATGCTCGCGTCATCTATGAGCAGGAAGCGGCGGCGTTTGAAAAAAGCACCGGCATCAAAGTGAATTACTTCACCGCCAGTACCGATTTCGAACAGCGTCTGGCGCGGGCGGCAGTGGGCAACACCCTGCCGGATCTGATCATTAATGACGCCGCCTACATGGGGCAGCTGATTCAACTGGGCGTGGTGGACGCCATCGACCCGTCGACGCTGAGCAACGGCAAAGATTTGCAGCCGGTGGCGCTCGGCAGCCTGAAATATTCCGACGGTAAATACTACGGCATTCCGACGTCGGTGCAGGCGTCCGCACTCTATATCCGTAAAGACTGGCGCGAAAAGCTGGGCCTGCCGCAACCGAAGACCTGGGCTGACCTGAAAGCGCTGGCTGATGCCTTCACCAATAAGGATCCGGATGGCAATGGCAAAGCGGATACCTACGGCTTCGGCCTGCCGGGCTCTTCTACCCGCGGCTACGCCAGCTGGATTCTGGCCTCTTTCATCTGGCAGGCCGGCGGCGAGTTCGTTCAGCCGGTGAACGGCGGTTTCAAGGGCACGATGACCGACAAAGGCGTGGTGGACGCGCTGACGTTCATGCGCGGCATGGTGTGCGAAAAACTGACCCAGCCCGGCGCCGTCAACGCGGTGACGTCGGATATTTCCAACGCCTTCCGTTCCGGCCAGGTCGGGATGGTGTTGTCCGGGCCGTACAGCTTGCCGGTGTTCTCCGACGAGCCGGGGCCGGACAAATTTGAAGTGGTGAAACCGCCGCGCGGCCCGGTTAGCCAGGCCAGTATCGCTGAAGGCGAAGCGATTTATCTGGTGAAAAGCGGCAAACAGAAAGCGCTGGCGGCCAAATTCATCGACTTCATGATTTCGCCGCAGGGCCAGACCATCGGTACCGCCGTGGGGATGCCGAACGAGCCGATTGTGCGTCTGCCGGTGAATAAAAACGTGGATGCCAACGCGGTGTACAAAGATGCGCGCTGGCAGGTGTTCGCCGAGCAGTACGCTGCTGACGGCCACTATGTGCCGGGCGTGCCCAACTGGACGCCGATTCGCCAGACGACGGCGGAAGGGTTCAACCGCATTCTGGCGGAGTGCGATTCCAACATTCCGGCCGAACTGGAAAAGCTCAACGACAAGGTTAACGCCGAACTGAGCAAGCAAAAGGTGCTGGCTAAGTAAGCCCTGGCCGTGAAGCCCCGGTTTCCCCGCCGCCGTCTGGCTGGGGAAACCGTCGGCGTGTGCCGAGCGGTTCCGTATTCTTTCCATTCCGGGCAGTAGAGAAGCATATGATTAACCCCAGACTGAAACGACAATTGACGCCCTGGCTGTTTTTGGCCCCGGCATTACTGGTATTTACCTGGTTCAAATTCATTCCCATGGTGCAGGGGATGGTGATGAGTTTCTATCAGGTGAATTTTGGTCAGCCGGATGAGTGGGTCGGCCTGGGCAATTTCACACGTCTGTTGTCCGACTCGGATTTGCATGCCGCGACCGTCAACACCCTGATCAACGTGGTGGTAACGTCGCTGGCGTCGGCATTCATCGCGTTTTTCCTGGCGATTGTGCTGGAAGGCCCGGCGCGCCACCTGCGCTTTATCCGCACGGCGATCTTCCTGCCCGCCATCACCAGCGCGGCGATCGTCGCCGAGATGTGGAAAATTTTGTTTAACCCGACGCCCGACGGTGTCGTCAACCATCTGCTGTCCTGGCTGGATATCGCGCCGCAGGGCTTTCTTACCGATCCGCATCAGGCGCTGTTTACCGTGATGTTGCTGCAAATCTGGAAAGCGGTGCCGTACAACATGGTGATTTTTATCGCGGGTCTGGCCGGTATTAACCGCGAGTTGTATGACGCCGCGAATGTCGACGGCGCCAGCCGCTGGCAGCGGCTGCGCTATGTCACGTTGCCCGGTTTGTTGCCGGCGATTTCGGTGATCATCATGCTGTCGTTTATTCGCGGTTTCCGCGTGTTCGCCGAGGTCTACGCCTCGACCGGCGGTGGCCCGTCCAACGCCACTGAAGTGGTGATGACGCAAATCTACAAGGCCGGGTTTATTCAGTTCGATTATGGCTATGCCTCGGCGGTTTCTTTTGTTCTGTTTATTTTCACGGTGCTGCTGACCCTGATCCATTTCATGGTGAAGAAGCGTTACGTGAAGTAGTTGATGGCAACCAGAAGCACACACAGGGTGAATGTAATGAAAATGAAAACCTGGGATCGCGTCGGCTGCGGCATTATTTACGCCGCCGTGCTGATGGTGTTTGTCGGTCCCTTTCTGGGCATCATCATGACCGCTTTCAGCGGCGTCACCGTCAAGCCAGGGGAGTTGGTGCTGTGGCCTCAGCACTTTACGCTGGAGAATTTCCGTCGGGCGTGGCTGGAAGTCGGCGTCTGGAAGTACCTGCTGAATTCACTGTTGGTGGCTGGCGTCGGGCTGGTGTTTCAGGTCGCGGTGAGTTCGCTGGCGGCGTATGCGCTGGCGCGTAAGAAATTTCGCGGCGCGGCTATTATCGGGCTGATTATCCTCTCCACCATGATGCTGCCGGAGGAGGTGATCGCCATTCCGTTGTACGTGATCATCAACTGGAAATTGCCGCTGATCGACATGTCTATTTCCAACAGCTATCTGGGGATGATTCTGCCAATTGTCGGCTGGGCGTTTTCCATCTTCGTGCTGAGCGAGTTTATGTCCGCCATCCCGCGTGATCTGGAAGATGCCGCCCGGGTGGACGGTGCGTCCGAGTGGCAGATTTTCTTCCATGTGATTCTGCCGCTGGTGCGCCCGGCGCTGGGTACGGTGGTGATTTTTGGTTTCATCATGATTTGGGATCAGTACCTGTTGCCGTTGATCGTGGTGAACCAGGAGAGCATGTACACCATTCAGGTGATGCTGCGGGTGCTGAGTTCGGATGAAAACAGCTCCCAGAACGTGTTTATCGCCATCACGCTGCTGGCGATGCTGCCAAGTGCCATCGTCTATCTGGGTCTTCAGAAGTATTTTAACCGCGGGCTGTTGTCCGGCGCGGTAAAAGGGTAATTCTGCGGCGGTGTCCGCATTGCGGTCGGCGCGCGCCGCAGCGTCGGCCGACCGCGCTAAAGCATACTGGGGAGTGCTATGGGTTCTGTCATTCTGAAAAACGTCAGCAAGTCTTTTGACGGTACAAACATTATCCGCGACGTGTCGCTGGAGATTCCCGACGGCAAGTTCTGCGTGCTGGTAGGGCCGAGCGGCTGCGGCAAGTCTACGTTGTTGCGGTTGATCGCCGGTCTGGAGGAGGTGACTGCCGGGCAGGTGTTCATCAACGATCAAGACGTGACGGATCACGAGCCCAAGCTGCGGGATATCGCCATGGTATTCCAGAGCTACGCTTTGTATCCGCAGATGACGGTGCGGGAAAACATGGGGTTCGCCCTGAAGTTGGCCGGGGTGCCGAAGGCGCAAATCGCCGTCAAGGTGGACGACGTGGCGACGCTACTGGGGTTGGACAAACTGCTGGATCGTCTGCCGAAGGAGTTGTCCGGCGGGCAGCGCCAGCGCGTGGCGATGGGGCGGGCCATTGTGCGTAATCCGCAGGTATTCCTGTTCGACGAACCGCTCTCCAACTTGGACGCCAAACTGCGTAACCAGGTGCGGGCGGAGATCCGCGAGCTGCATCAGCGCCTGCATACTACCTCGGTATACGTCACGCACGACCAGATCGAAGCCATGACTATGGGGGAGATGATCGTGGTGCTGCGCGACGGCGTAATCGAACAGGTGGGCACGCCGCTGACGCTTTACGATCGTCCGGCCAACCGCTTTGTGGCCGGGTTTATCGGTTCGCCGGAAATCAACCAGCTTTCCGGCTGGGCGGTGGAACATGATGGCCGTTTGATGTTGCAACTGGACGAGCAAACGCGCGTGCCAGTACCGGACAGCGTGCAGGTCAGCGCCGGTCAGCAGATTGTTTACGCGGTACGGCCGGAGCAGTTTGAACTGGTGACGCAAGCCGAAGGCGCGATCGCGGTGCAGGTGGATGTGATAGAAAACACCGGCAGCGACGTGCATATCTTTTGTCAACTGAGCGACCGCCGTCGCCTCACCGTCAGCCAGAAACAGCGCGTGGCGTTACAGGCAGGCGAACGGATCTTCCTGCGGCCGAAAGCCGGTGCGGTGCACATTTTCGATCAAGCCAGCGGCAAGCGCTTGAATCAGGATGGCTGAGAGCCCGGTGTCGTGGGGAATGGAATGCGGGAAGGCGTTTGAGCGTGTGGCCTGACGCGCCGGGGCATCTCGTCAGGGGCGGTTGTGCATCAGGGCGTAATGGAACTCAAACCCGGTGGTGTGTCCCGGACTGGCGCTGATATCACACTGGCGTGCCACCACACATGATGGTGACACGGTGCGTGATGCGGTTTAATAAAGCCCGCCGCTGTGGCGAAAACGCAAGGGGAGGTGCCCGGAGGGATGCCTCACCTCTGCGGTTGGCGGCGGCGCATTCACGAGTTAAGCGTGAGCCTGGTCTAGCGCCCCCATTTTGCCTGCGGCGGTACGTAATCCAGCGCTTGCGCCAGTACGGCTTCTTTGCTGTCGGTGACGATCAGCATATCGAGGTAGTCTTTTTTCATAAAACCGTCCGTTACCACGCGCCGGACGAATTCGATAAAAGTGTCGTAGTAGCCGTTGACGTTGAACAGAATGCAGGGTTTGGGATGGATGCCCAATTGCGCCCAAGTCCATTGTTCGATGATTTCCTCCAGCGTGCCGGCGCCGCCCGGCAACGCGATAAACGCATCTGACAGCTCGGCCATTTTCGCTTTGCGTTCGTGCATATCGGCGGTGATCACCAGCTCGGTCAACCCCGTGTGGGCGATCTCTTTATCCGCCAGATGCTGCGGAATGACGCCGATCACCGCGCCGCCATGTTGTAGCGCAGTATCGGCCACCAGCCCCATCAGGCCGACCTTGCCGCCGCCGTAAACGATGCCGGCGTCTTTTTCCACCAGATAACGGATCAGTTCGCTGGCCATGTGTTGATACGCCGGATCGTTGCCGGGTGCCGAGCCGCAAAATACACCGAATTTCAACATAGATTCTTTTTTCTCCAATAAAACCCAAACCACTGTGGTGAAGCGTCATGGCGCCGGGCCGCCCGTCGACGAAAGGCTAGCGGTTTCGCGGAACGGCGTCAGGACAAGGCTCCACGATACGCGCCGCACGTTAAATTGACAGCGGTTTTTGGCGCGGCGCCCATGCCTGTCGGTACCGCGTCCGGGATGGCGTGGCATGGTTACGAGCATTGCGCTTTTGCGCTTGCCCGTGCGGCCAGGCCGGTATGCACGGCATCACGTCGACGATACGGATAATGACGGGTGCGCCCGCGAACCGCTGCCGGTAACGCGCGGATTATAGGTGGTGTCGGTGAAACTGCGGTGACAGGAGGATGTATTTGGCGCTGAGATGCCGACCATTCGTCCGATGTGGGCGTATGGCCGGCGCGGTGATGTGCCTGAGTGTCGGCGCGGTGTACCGCGTCAACAAGGCCGCGGTTGGCTGACGTCCGAGCCCGCTAACCGCTTGTCTGGCCGTGGCCGCCGGCCTGTTACCGGCGGCGCGCTTTATCGACGGGGTGATGACATGTCGTCGGCGGGCAGGACAGCGCTCTGTCGCGGCCTGCGCCCGTCACTGCTGGTTTATTGCATACTACCGGCGATGGCGTCGACGTTATGTTTGAAGGCTGCGGTGTAGGTGGCGGCCGGGCCGTTGCTATCGGTCAGCGCTTCCGGGTAGAGCTCGCCGCCGGACTGCGCGCCGCTGGCGTCGGCGATCTGTTTCACCAACCGCGGATCGGTCTGGTTTTCGATAAAGTAGGTTTTAACGTGCTCCTGCTTAATCTGTTTGATCAGTTTGGCGACGGTCTGGCTACTGGCTTCGGCCTCGGTGGAGTAGCCAATCGGCGACAGGAAATGCACGCCGTAAGCGGCGGCGAAATAGCCGAAAGCGTCGTGGCTGGTCAGCACTTTGCGCTTTTCTTTGGGGATGGCGGCAAAGGTTTTGACGGCGTAGTCATCCAGCTGTTGTAGCTGTTGGATGTAGCTGTCGCCTTGTTTACGGTAGTCCGCCGCGTGGTCTGGATCCGCTTTCGCCAGCGCGTCGACGATATTGCGGGCGTAGACGATGCCGTTTTTCATGCTGTTCCAGGCATGGGGGTCGGTGACGGTTTTGCCGTCTTCTTCCATCTTCAGCGATTTGATGCCGTTGGAGGCGGTAAGCACGCTTCCTTTATAGCCGGACGCTTTCACCAGGCGATTTAGCCAGCCTTCCAGCCCCAGACCGTTAACGACCACCAGATCCGCTTGCGCCAGCGTTTTGCTGTCTTTCGGCGTCGGCTCAAACTCGTGTGGATCGCCGTTGGGCGGTACCAGATCAGTCACCTGAACATGGTCGCCGCCGATCTGTTTCACCATGTCTCCCACTACGGAGAAACTCGCCACGACTTTCAGATCCTGTGCCATGGCCAGCGGGCTGAGCAGCAGGCTGGACAAGGCGATAACCAGAACAGAACGTTTCATTATTTTCCTCTCAATGTATGCCGATGCAGTGTGAATCAGGGTTGGCGGCGCGGGCGTAGTATGCCGCCGTTGACGCCGAACAGAACCGACAGGCCGAAAAACAGCGTAGCGGTGAGGATCACCGCCGGGCCGGCCGGCAGGTCGGCGTAATAGGACCAGAGCAGGCCGATAAGGCTGGCGGTACCGCCGGTGATGACGGCGACGGCCAGCATCGTCGGCAGGCGGCGAGTCCAGAAACGGGCGCAGGCGGCGGGCAGCATCATCACGCCGACCGCCATCAGTGTGCCCAGTAGCTGGAATCCGGCCACCAGATTGAGTACCACCAGCGCCAGAAATAGCGCATGGATTGCGGTGCGGGTTGGTCGAGACAGAATTTTCAGAAAGGTCACGTCGAAGGATTCGATCACCAACCCACGGTAGATCAGCGCCAGCGCCAGTACCGAGAACGATGCCGTCGCGCCGATGACGTACAGCGACGGCGCATCAATGGCGAGTATCGAGCCGAACAGTACATGCAACAGATCGACGCTGGAGCCGCGCAGCGAAACCAGTGTGACGCCAAGCGCCAGCGAGCCCAGATAGAAGCCGGCGAAGCTGGCATCCTCCTTCAATTCGGTATGGCGGCTGACCGCGCCGGACAGCATAGCGACCGCCAGACCGGCGATAAAACCGCCGATGCCCATCGCCACCAGCGACATGCCGGAAATCAGGTAGCCGATCGCGACACCGGGCAGCACCGCGTGCGACAGCGCATCCCCCACCAGGCTCATGCGGCGCAGCAACAGAAAACATCCCAATGGCGCGGCGCTTAAGGTCAGCGCCAGGCAACCGACCAGCGCCCGGCGCATAAAACCGAAATCGTTGAACGGATCGGCCAGCAGGTGAAACAGCATCATTGCACCACCCTCATTGCACCACCCTCAACGGCGCGGGCATCGGCGATGACGACGGCGACAAGATCTGATGGCAATCCCCCCACTGATGTCCTTCCGGCGTGAGCTTCAGTACCCGTGGGAAGTGATGTTCCACCTGTGTCATATCGTGCAGCACTGCCAGAATGGTGCGCCCCTGAGCATGAAGTTGTTCGATGAGCGTCAATAGCGCGCGGGTGGTCTGGGCGTCGATGCCGGTAAAGGGTTCGTCCAGCAGGATGACGGGGGATTGCATTACCAGCAGACGCGCGAACAGAACGCGCTGCAATTGTCCGCCGGACAGGGTGCCGATCGGGGCGTGGACGGCATCTGCCATGCCGACGTTCTCCAGCGCTTGCCGTGCCTTTTGTCGCCACTGGCCGCTGATGCGCCCGAAGATGCCGCAGTGCGGCAGGCTGCCCATCAGCACCAGGTCGCCGACGTTGAGCGGAAACTGGCGATCGAACTCAGTCAATTGCGGCAGGTAGCCCAACTGGCGGCGAACGTCGGGCGCCATGCAGAAGTGCCCCGCCAGCGGTGGCAACAGGCCAGCCAGTGTTTTCAGCAGGGTGGATTTTCCTGTGCCGTTGGCGCCGATGATGGCGGTCAGCGAACCCGGCTCAACACAGCCGTCGATCGTGCCGAGCGCCGGCTGGCCCGGATAGCCGAACGTGAGCGAATGCAACGCGATCATGCCAGCGCCGCCGCCCATACGATCAGGAACCATAACAACGCCAGCAGTGCGCCGATGAATAGCATGCGCCCCGGCGCAGAAAATGCATAAAGACTGATCACGTCGTTCCCCTTTTTTGAATTGTTATAATATAACATAACATATTCTTGCCGCCGTGGTAGAGGTAAAAAAATATTGCTAAATGGTTAAGGCTACTGATGGGTAGCAGGGGTGGTGGATGTATGATTTGAAAATTTTTATTTGTATTTCATTTTGTTATCGATGATTAAACCGAGCGATGAACGTATCGACAGTGAAAGATGCACATATTTTGTAGCATTTGCCGGTTGAGTTTTCTGGAGGCGGGGAGGACTCTGCGCTATGTCTTTTTTTATACAACGCATGGAATCGATAATGAAAATTGCTCTTAAATATCAACTGGCTGCCGTGGTGTTGGCGGTGCTGATCGGGGGAAGCAGCGCACTCGCGCAGGACAAAATCCAATTGACCTATGCCGGCTCGATGGGGGTGGTGATGGACAAGGCGCTGGGCCCGACCTTTGCTCACAAGGAGAATCTGACCTATCAGGGGCAAGGGCAAGGGGCGTATGGGATGGCGCGTCTGCTGGCCAGCAAGAAAGTGGTGGCGGATGTGTTCGTTTCCATCACGCCGGGGCCGATGCAGATCCTGAAGGATGCCGGGTTGATTGATGATGCGGTGCCGGTCGCCAGCACCCGTATGGTGATCGCCTATAACCCGAAAAGCCCGTTCGCCGCCAAACTGGCCACCTCCGATGCGGCAAAAGACCATAACTGGCTGACGCTGTTGCAGGACAAATCGCTGAAGTTCGGCCGTACCGACCCGTATAACGACCCACAGGGGCAGAACATTATCTTTACCTTGCTGCTGGCGGAAAAATACTACCACCAGCCGGATGCAGCGAAAAAAGTGTTGGGCGAGGTGCAGAACCCGGCGCAGGTATTTATGGAAGGCGGCCTGTTGACCCGTCTGGAATCCGGCCAGATCGACGCCACATCCGGCTATGAAAGCGCGGTACGCTCCGCCAAATTGCCGTATGTCACGCTGCCGGACGAAATCAACCTCAGCAATCCCGCCATGTCGACGCAGTGGTACGACACCGTCAGCTTTACCATCAAGGACAGCGCCGGTAAGGATCAGGTGTTGCACACCCAGCCGTTGGTGTTCTACGCGGCGGTGCTGAAGAACGCGCCCAATGCGAAAGCGGGGCGCAAGTTCATCGATTTTATGCTGAGTCAGGAAGGCCGGGGGCTGTTCAGCCAGAATGGCTATGACGTGCCGAAAGGCAGCGCGCTCTACGCCGGGAAATAATTCCCCGTATGGCGCGTTGGTTGATGCTGCCGGCGCTGCTGTTGCTGGCGGTACCGTTCGTTACCTTGCTGGGGATTACGCCGTGGCGGCACTTCCGGCTAGCCTGGGGGGATGACGGGGCGATTGCCGTTTCCGTCGGCCTCGGGCTGGTGGCGATCCTGCTGGTGGTGGCGCTGGGGTTGCCGACCGCGCTGTGGTTATCGCGGGCGCAGGGGCGGCGGCGCTGGCTGGTGGAACTGCTGGTGACGATCCCGTTGCTGACGCCGCCGCTGGCGATGGGGATCGTGCTGGTATCCAGTTACGGGCCTTACAGCCCTCTCGGTAGTTTGCTATACCGCGCCGGGGTGGCGCTGGTGAATAACCCGGCGGCGTTCGTGGTGGCACAGGTATACGGCGCGTTGCCCTATTTTATTACCTCCGCCCGTTCCGCATTTGCCGGTATCCCGCTGACAGTGGATGAGGCCGGGCGCATTCTCGGCGCCACGGCCTGGCAAAGGCTGATCCATTTGACGTTGCCGTTGGCCGCACCGGGGCTGGCGGCGGCGGTCGCCATCGCCTGGGTGCGGGCGGTGGGGGAGTTCGGCATCGTGATGATTTTTGCCTATTTCCCCCAGGGGATCCCGGTGAAGCTGTATGTCAATCTGCAAAATGACGGCGTGGACGCGGTCTATGCGCTGGTGTGGCTGTTACTGGCGATCGCGCTGCCGTTACCGTTGTTGTGTTTCGGCTGGGCGGCGAAGAAAAATGCCCACGGCGATGCCTGAAACGGACGGGCTTTAGTACGACCTCGTCTGGGGATAAAGCGCGTACTGATGCTGGGCAATCAAGCGCGCGCCGTCCAGCGCGTCGCCGGACGGGGGCGACAGCTTTTGCTGCCATTCCGGCGTTAGCCAGGGGCGGATGTGCAGGCCGATGCTGCCCATCAGCGACAGCCGTGGCAACCCGTGGCGCGCCACGGCGGCCAGCAGCAATTCGACGTCGCGGGCCGTGCGTTCCAGCAGTTGGCGGGCGACGGCGTCGCCCTGACGTGCGCAGTCGAACACGATTGGCGCAAAACGGGCATATTCTCCCGGTCTGGCATTGGCCAGCCAGCGTTGCTGTGCGTCGACTTCATTCTCAAACGGCAAAGTCAACGATTGGCTGAGCGGAGAGGATGGCAACCAACCCTGATGAACGCCCCAGGCGTGTTGCAGCGCCGCCAGCCCAAGCCGAGCGCCGCTGCCCTGATCGGAAATGGGGAATTCATGGCCGCCGTAGGCGGTGATGGTGCGCTGATGCCAGGCCAGCCCGCAGGAACCGGTACCGGCGATCACCACTCCGGCATCCTCGCCCTGATTGACCGCCAGACAGGCGCCGAGCGCATCCGTGTTCAGCACCTGCGCGGCGTAAGGGTGCGGCAGCGCCAGAAAAGCCTGATGAGCGCGTTGGTGCTCGGCACCGGCCAGCGCCAGCCCAACATGCAGACGTGCGCAGTCCTGTTCCGATAGCCCGCTGTGTTTTAGCGCCAGCAGGATAGCGTCGTCAACGGCCTGACGCACGCCCTCGACGCCCAGCAGCAGGTTAGCGCGCCCGCCGTTGCCGTGGCCCATGGGCGAGCCGTCGGCACGGTAGATGCGCGCCCGGCAGCCAGTACCGCCGCCGTCCACGCCGGCGTACAGTTTTTCCGTCATGCGGGCTCCTCCTGGTTCAGATACGGCAGGCAGGCTTGCGCCAGCGCACCGCTGAGGCCGACTCTGGATGCCAGTGAGGCGGGGACGGCCTGCGCCAGCTCCGCCAGTTCGTCGGCACAGCGCATCAGCAGGGCGACGGCCAACGGATCCTGCGGCCGTGCCAGTACGTGGGCGCTTAGCGCCGCATAGTCTGGTGCCTGAGCCTGCTTTGACCAGTCCACCACTTGTTCGATGTTGTCGCCGAAGTGGGCGAACAGCGTACTGCCGAGCGGCGTCAGCGGTTTAATGCCTTCCACCGCTTGCAGCATCTCTTGCACGCTCCATAAGCCGAGCCGCGACAGGCTGGCCGGATCGCCGATCGGGAACAGGCTGCCGCCCAAACGTTGCAGTCGCCCTTGCTGCCAGCACAGCAACCGGGTATAGCACCCGGTCACGATGACGGCGTGCGACTGCTCCGGCCATAACTGCTGGCAGATGTCGCTTTCCTTACGGCGATCGCAAGGTGTATCGCCGTCGATTGGAATGGGCGTAAGCAGGTAGTTCATGGTTACGACTTTTTCTGCTGCTGTTGACGGTTGGCGGCAATCGTCTCGTTCAGGCGTTTGACGTCGTTTTCGGTCAGGCGCAGGTACTCGTCGAACGACACTTGATTGTTCAGGTATTGGGTAAAGCGGGTCAGGATAATCGGGTACAGCTCGTTGCCGCCCAGACTTTCCATTTTCTCCCAGTCAAATACATAGGCGGGAATCTTGGCGATTTCGGCGCGAGCGGTGTTCAACCCATCGATAACGTGTTGATCCTTGGTCTGGTAGTTCAGGTTGGGGATGTCGGCGCCGACGATGATATTAAAGTGTTCGGCGATTTCACGTTGGATGGCATCGCTGCCCAGCCATTCCATGAATTCGGCCACTTCTTTCGGATGTTTGCTGGTCTTGAACGGCATGATAAAGGTGGCGCCGCCCATGGAAATGCATTTTTCCTTGCAAGGTACCGGCAGCATCTTCCAGTCGAAGCCGTTACCGATCTGTTTGCTGAACTGGTTTAACTGCCAGTTGCCGGAGAAGTAGGTGACGATGTTGCCGTTGACGAAGTCGTCCGCCATGCTCTTGTATTGCCCGCCGCCGGCGGCGCCCCACATTTCACGCGGGAAAATGCCTTCATCCGACCAGCGTTTCAGATCCTTGATCCAGGCTTGCGCGGCGGCATCCGGGAAGGTGATTTTGCCGTCTTTTTCATAGCGAGTGCCGTAGGAATAGGCCGGGCCGGAGAAACGAAAACCGCTGCGGTCGATGGTGAACGGGATGGCGACGCCGGTTTTCTCCGCCACTTGCTTCGACGCCGCCATCAGCTGTTCCATGGTATAGCCCGCCTGCGGCACCGGTACGCCGGCCTGCTGGAACAGTGTGATATTGATAAACGGCAGGTCGGCAGTCCAGGACGCGACGAACCCCGGCAGGGCGTTGTCTTTGTGTACCCCTTTCACCCGCATGATTTTCTCAATGCTGGCGCCATAGCGTTTTTCAAAGCTGGCCGGGTCAGACAAATAGGGGCGTAAATCCAGTGTGTAGGGGAGCAACCCCATTTGAGTGGTTTTGGCGATATCCGGCCCCAGCCCGGCGGCTAATTGCATCGGCAACTGGGTTTGCAGCGCGTTGTAGCCGGTGCTGACGAAATTCACGTCGATATGATCGTTATTTTGCGAGAACGATTTCACTTTCTGTTCCATGAAATGAACCAGTTCTGGATCGTCGTCGCTATATAAGAAAGTGATCTGAGTTTTTGCCGCCATGACACTGCTGCTGGCAAGGGCTCCCAGCATGATGAATGAAGAAAACAGAGCGTGCTTATAACGGTTCATAGGAATCTTCCATTTCATTTTCATTATGAGTGGTGCCATTTCTGGATATTTCGCCCGGCATATTATGCATTAATGCAAATTTGCATTAATACGGTTATTCAGCAATGAATGATGAACAAAAATGGCCGTCTTTTTTGTGAAGCACTTTAAATATATTTCAGCGAATCCCTGAGTCAACGCCTTTGTGTGATAAGAATCTCATATTGTTGATGCGAAAATTTACTCTATGATGCAAATAATAGATGTTAAGTGGAAATTATTTCTTTAATGCAAAATTTGCATCAATGTATCAATGACTTCGGCGGCGACGCGATAAAGTTGCATTGCGACAGAGATAACGGCGTGGCGCGATGAATGCGTCGGTTAATTCTGTCATCACTTTATTTTATTGAATTAATTCATTCGTCTTCGCGGTGACAAGGATTACCTATGAATATCGGTTGGGTGTTAAAACCAAATAACGTTATTAATCGCTTTATGATTACTCGGCTGGAAGAAAAATATTATCCCGCCGAGCCTGATACCTTGCCGGATAACGTCAATTATCAATTCATCAATGGGTTCGTTGATGTGGGGGATTTGCCTTGTCGGGTGCGTTTCTGGCGGGAAACCGCGCCGCGTGACGTGGCCTTGCCGGAAAAATTGCAGTTTGACGCATTGTGGAGCGGCGGTGATGAGAGCCAAAGCGTTAGCTTCAGCGATTTTTGGCCTTGTCCGACGCATGTGCAGCGTTATGCCCGCTGTTTCGTGCATAGCGATAGCCTGCAACAGGCGCCATTCCGGCTGACCACCTGCGGCGGCGTCACCGTCTGGCTGAACGGCCGCCGGGTGGCGCGTTTTACGCCGTTCAGCCGTAATCGGGAGCAGTCCTGTGAGCTGACGCTGCCGTTGCAACTGGGGCTCAATACGCTGGTGGTGCATGCGGAAGAGCTGTGCGAACGTGATACCGATTTTCTGTTCAGCCTGCGTTATCTGGGCGAGACGCCGCTCCGCTGGCAACTGACGCCGGATGAGGCCGCCAATGCACGCTGGGTGGCACTGGATCGCTGGATGAGCAGTCTGGCGCTGGTGGACAATCTGACGCTGGACCCCTCGCTGACGCTGAAAAATACGATGCCGCTACTGGCGGCGGTCGAGATGTCGCACCGATTGATCTGTAACGTCAATGAATCAGTGCCGCCGTGGCGGCAGCGGATTACGCTGACGGCGGGTAATCAAGGTTGGCGGGTGGATCTGCCGCCGTCGTTGATCGGCTATTACGATCTGGTGTGCAGCGCGGTGTGCGACGGCATTACGTTAAACCGCGTCATCAGCTTCGGGCGTCTGCCCCGACAAACCTTGCCGCCGCTGCCCGCGTTGGCGGCGCGACGTGACTATCTGCTGCGCCATGTCGCCCGTCACGGTTTCGAACGTATTGGTCGGGTATTGGCGATTTTTGCTACCGGCGAGGGAGAAGAGGCGATTGCGCCGATCCTCAATCAGGCGTTGCACAAAATCAGTCGCCGTGAAGACTGCGCCGATTTTCAGCTGGTGCCGCTGATCTGGCTGTGGCAGCGCTATCAGGGGCAGCGTCTGTCGCCGCCTGTCTGGCGGCGTGTGCGCAGCGCAATCCTCGGTTTTCGCTATTGGATCGACGAGCCGGGCAACGACGCCATGTGGTTCTGGAGCGAAAATCATTGTCTGTGCTTCCATGTAGCCCAGTATCTGGCCGGGCAAAATTTCCCGGATGACGCTTTTGTCTGCAGCGGTCGCCGCGGCCGGGAGCAGCAGGCCATTGCCCGTCAGCGGTTGGATCGCTGGTTTGACGCCATTCTGGAACATGGCCTGGTGGAGTGGAACTCCGCCGCGTATTACCCGATCGATCTGATTGGCTTGGTGGCGCTGGCGGAACTGGCGAGCGAGGCCGATCTGCGCGAACGCGCCCGAACGGTGATCGACCGTATTTTTCTGATGACCGCCTGGGTGCACCAGAACGGCGTGGCGGTCGGCACCATGGGTCGTGCCTACGACAAGGAATTGCGCTCCGGCATGTTGACCGAGCTGTCCGGCCTGTGCGCGCTGATGTGGGGCGAAGGCTGGCTGATTCCGCACTGCGCGGCGCTGCCGATGCTGTGTCTGAGCCAGTATCAGCCGCCGGCGGAAACCGCCGATATCGCCCACTGGCGCGCGCCGCAGGGCGCGGAAGCGCGCTGGGTTCAAGGATTGGGGCGCAGCGCGCGCATCATCGCCTGGAAACAGCCGGATGTGGCGTTTTCCTCCGTTTTCGACCATCACCCCGGCCAGCCTGGACACCAACAGCACCTGCTGGATATCCGGCTGGGCAGCCATTACGCCGCCCGGCTGTGGGTCAACCACCCGGGCGAAGATCGTCCGGACGGCGTACACCGCCCTTCCTATTGGGCCGGTAACGGCCGTCTGCCATATGTGATGCAGCACCGCAATCGAGCCTGGATGATTTTTGATTTGCAGGACGATCCTCGTCGTTGGACACATCTTTATCTACCGCGCACCGCGTTGGATGAGGTGGTGGTGGACGGCGGCTGGTGCTTCGTGCGCGGCGGCAACGGTTATGCGGCGTTGCATAATCCGGCGGGATTGCAGTCCATTACGCCGCAGGGCGGGCAACCAAACAGCGAATTACGCGCCGACGGCGCGCGTAATGTCTGGTTCATCGCGGTGGACAGCGGCGACGGCGCGGCCGGTTTCCCGGCGTTTATGGCGCGCTGGCATGATCGCCGGGCGGAAATCGAGCTCGACGGTGCGGTGCAATTCGATGATCCGGATTATGGGCTGATGGCCTGGCGTCCTGAGCAGGGTTTCTCTATTCATCAACAGCCTTTTGTGTTTCCCGATGAGATATCGGTGATCCCCAGACGTACCGAGGAGAGCAGGTAACATGACAGTACAACTCAGCAGGCAGCAGACCGACGCCTTACTGGATAAAGTCGCGCTGGCGTTCTGCCGACTGAAGGCCATCGACAGCGTCACGACGGACGCATCGCAGAGCGAGGGTTTGACTATCCAGTTTGAAGAGTGGGATTGGGAGGTCGGCGTCGGACTGTACGGTTTCTGGAAATTGGCGCGGCTGCGTCAGGACGACGCCATGTTGGCGGCGCTGGAACAGTGGTACGAACAGAAACTGCGGGCAGGGCTACCGCCGCGGCAGATCAATTCCACCGCGCCGATGTTGGTGCTGGCGTTGTTGTGCCGCGATAACCCGCGCCCACACTGGCTGGCGGCGGTGACGGAGTGGGCGGACTGGCTGCTGACGTCGTTGCCGAAGACTGAGGACGGCGGCTTTCAGCATACGGTGAAGGAGCGCCCCAACACCGGGCAACTGTGGGACGACACGCTGTTCATGGCCGGGCTGTTTCTGGTGGTGGCCGCCGGCGTACTCAAACGCCGCGATCTGCAGGATGAGGCGGAGTACCAGGTGCTGACCCATGCCCGTTATCTGGCGGATGCCGCCACCGGGCTGTGGTATCACGGCTGGACGTTTATCGGCCGTCATCATTATGCCGGGGCGTTCTGGGGACGCGGCAACGCCTGGATTACGTTGGTGTTGCCGGAGATTTGCGGCCTGGCGGATATGCCGTTATCGACGCCGGTGCGCCGCACGTTGGAGGCGATTTTGGAACAGCAGACCCGCACGCTGGCGCGTTGTCAGCATGCATCCGGGTTGTGGCATACGCTGCTTAACGACCCGGATTCTCCGCTGGAAACCTCCGCCAGCGCGGGTTTCGTCGCCGGTATTCTGACCGCGCGCCAGATGGGCATGCTAAGCGATTTTCCACCGGACGTGCTGGAGAAAGGCCTGGCGGCGGTGGTGGCGCAGATTGACGAGCAGGGTGTTGTGCAAGGTGTGTCGGACGGCACGGCGATGGGGCACGACCTGCAGTTTTACCATGACATTCCCAACGTCGCTGTGCCATACGGCCAGGCTTTGGCGATGCTAATGCTGCTGGCGCAGCGACATTCTGTTTGAGGTAGCGGGTAATGGCGACACTGGAACTGAACAACGTCCATAAAAACTATGGGGCGGTGAACATTATCAAAGGCGTGGATCTGGCGGTCCGCGATGGGGAATTCATGGTGTTTGTCGGCCCTTCGGGCTGCGGGAAATCCACCTTGCTGCGAATGATTGCCGGCCTGGAGGATATCTCGGCGGGCGACATGCTGATGAATGGGCAGCGAGTCAACGAACTGACGCCGGCGGAGCGTAAAATCGCCATGGTGTTCCAGTCTTACGCGCTGTATCCACACCTGTCGGTACGCAAGAATCTGGCGTTCGGCCTGGAAAACCTGCATTTTCCCAAAGAGGAAATCGAACGCCGGATCACCGAAGCGGCGCGCATGTTGGGGCTGGAACCCTATCTGGATCGTAAACCGCGGGCGTTGTCCGGCGGCCAGCAGCAGCGTGTTGCCATCGGCCGCGCCATCGTACGCGATCCAGATATCTTTCTGTTCGACGAACCCTTATCCAACCTTGACGCCAAGCTACGGGTGCAGACCCGCGGTGAGTTGACCCGTCTGCACCAGAAGTTGCGCACCACCATGATCTACGTCACCCACGATCAGGTGGAGGCGATGACCATGGCCCAGCGTATCGTGGTGCTCAATGCCGGGCGCATCGAGCAGGTAGGTACGCCGCTGGAATTGTTCAATCGGCCGAAAAACCGGTTTGTTGCCGGGTTTATCGGTTCGCCGCGTATGAATATGTTCCGCGTCAGCATCAGCAATGCGTCGGCGCAAGAGGTCGTGGTACGTTGCCCGTCCGGCAATGCGTTGCACTTGCCATTTCGCGGCGAAGAGGGACGGGAGGCGGATCTGGGGATTCGTCCTTCTCACTGCGAACTGGTGGCGGAGGGCGAAGGGCTTGCGATGTGTATCGACCGTTGTGAAATGATGGGGCATGAAACCTTTATCTATGGCCGTTGCGCTGGGATTGACGACGAGCTGATCGTGCATTTATCGGGGCACCGTGAGTTCAGCGCCGGCGAACGGGTGTTTGTGCGGTTCCCGGCAGCGTTTTGTCATCTGTTTGATGCCGACAGCGGTGAAGCCTTGCCGCGTCTGTCTGACCACTGAGTTTGCGACGGAGCTCTGCCATGACGAGAAAACCTCTGATCAACGCCGGTTCGTCGTTGATGGAAACCCTAGTGACCCCGGTGGAGAAGTCGGTCAACCTGCTGCAGAAAGTAGGCGGCCGCCGGGTGATGCCGTGGTTTTTTATTGCGCCGAATATGTTGCTATTTGCGGTGTTCGTGTTTATTCCGATTCTGCTGGCGATGTGCTACGCCTTTACCGGCGGCACCAATATTCTGCTGTGGGATCGGCCCTATGTCGGCCTGCAAAACTTCGCCACCCTGCTGCGCTGCGATAATTATGCCGTTCCTGCCAGTTGTGAACAGGATCTGTTTTGGACTGGCGTTTATAACACGATTTCGTTCAGTTTCTTTAATGTGACGTTCACGCTTGGCGTTGCGTTGGTGACGGCGCTGATCCTCAACCGCAAGATCATCGCCCGCGGTTTTTTCCGCGCCATCTTCTTCTACCCGGTGTTGCTTTCGCCGGTGGTGGTCGGGCTGGTGTGGCAGTGGTTTCTCAACCGTAACGGTTTGCTGAATCTGGCGTTGTCGTCGCTGGGCGGGCAGCCGATCACTTTTTTGCTGGAGCCGTCGCTGGCGCGTTTCTGGGTGGTGTTCGTGTCGGTATGGTTTCACGTCGGCTTTTATACCCTGATCCTGCTGGCTGGGTTGCAGGCCATTCCGCGTGATATCTATGAAGCGGCAGCCGTGGATGGCACCTCGCGCTGGCGCTGTTTTTACCAGCTGACGCTGCCGCTGTTGGCGCCGAATATCCTGGTGGTGGTGATTTTGCTGACCATCCAAAGCGTGCAAATTTTTGATGAGGCCTGGGTGTTGACCAACGGCGGCGGGCCGGGCACCGCCAACAATTTTATCGTGCAGTACATCTACCAGACGGCGTTTTCGTCCAATGCGTCGTTGTATGGGCTGGCCTCGGCGGCGTCGATGCTGATGGGTGGCGTATTGATGCTGCTGACGGCGTTGCAGTTCCTGCTGACCCGCCGGCTGGAAGGGAAAAAATAACCGGAGCCCGCATGATGAAGATCATCACTTTTCTTACCCGCACCCGTTATCCGGGGCGGATTCATATCACCGATATTCTGAGCTGGGTGTGGCTGGTGGTCGGAACGTTGCTGGTGCTGATTCCGGTGATGTGGGCGGCGATGTCGTCTTTGAAGACGCCGGCGGAAATTAACCGTTTTCCGCCCAGCTTCCTGCCGCAGGCCGCCACTACCGTCACGCTGCCGGACTACCCGAAGCCGCTGGAGTTGTGGCAGACGAAGCAGGAAGACGGTAGCGATAAAACGCTGGCGATGGTGCGGCGTATCGGCCTGATGGCGCAAATGGTGGATCCGAACGCGCCGCAGGAGGTTATTCGCGTACCGGTGAAGAACCTGTCGGCGATAAAGTCGCTGCATCTGGAAACCGACAACTACACCACGCCGATGTCGAAGTTCCATTTCGCCACTTACCTGAAAAACACCGTGTTCGTCACGGTGGTGGCGACGCTGCTGACGTTGTTGCTCAGTTCGATGGCGGCCTTTGCGTTGGCTAAATATGAGTTTCGCGGACGCGGTACGGTGCTGACGTTATTTCTGTCTACCATGATGATCCCGCTGTCGGTGGTGATGGTGCCCACGTTTCTGGTGGTGATCGGTTTGCATATGGGGGACAACCTGTGGGGGGTGATCATTCCTACGGTGGCGACGCCTACGGGCGTATTTCTGCTGCGGCAATACATGCTGACTATCCCCGATGAGCTGATCGAAGCCGCGCGCATCGACGCCGCCAGCGAGTTTCGCATTTACTGGAAAATTATTCTGCCGCTCACCGCGCCGGCGTTGGCGGTGTTGGCGATTTTCTCGGTGATCTGGCGCTGGAATGATTTTCTGTGGCCGCTGATTGTGCTTTCCAGCCAGGATAATTTCACGCTGCAGATCGGCCTGAATGCATTCCAGGGGCAGTTCTCGGTGCAGTGGCATTACATTCTGGCCATGACCATGCTGTCGCTGTTGCCGGTGACGGCGGTATTCGTGTTCCTGCAGAAATACATCACCACCGGCATCGCTAATACAGGAATGAAATGATGGCTACGCTTAAGGACATCGCCGAACGTGCGGGGGTTTCAATCAGTACGGTATCGCGGGCGCTGAATGGCAGTGCGCCTATTAGCGCCAGAGTGCGTCAGCAGATCATGGCGATCGCTACCGAGCAGGGCTACCCGTTGCACAAGATGGATCGATCCGGCCCGGCGCCGGAGCCGCTGCGGCATGTGATTCTGGCGACGCCACGCAATCTGATGCTGGAGAGTGAGTATAATCTGGTGTCGCTGACGTTGATTAATCGCCTGAAAACCCTGTGCCAACAACGCAATATCCAACTCAGCCCGTTTGTGGGGGAGCACGATACCATCAATGAGCAGCAACTGTTGCAAACGCTGCAAGGCGGGCGGGAAAGCGGCATCCTGATCGTTAACGACGACCATCCCACGTTGCTGAACGTTGTGGCGGAAAGCGGCGTGCCTGCGGTGCTGATTAACGGTGAGGATCCGGAAATGCGCTTAAACAGCGTGATGCCTGCCAACTGTTATTCAGCGGCGCTGGCGACCCGTTACCTGATCGCGCAGGGCCACCGTCGAATTTTGCATTTGACCTGGCGTTCCCGCCTGACTATCCGCGAGCGGGAGCGCGGTTATCGCGATGCGCTGCAACAGGCGGGGATTGATGTCGACGAGGCGCTGATTCTGACGTTGCCGGATTTCCATCCCCGCACCGCGCGGGATGCGCTGCTGGAATGGCTGGCGCGTTATCCGGATCGCCAGGGCGTCAGCGCGATTTTCTGCGCGGCGGATAACCAGGCGCTGGGCGTGGTGGACGCGCTGTCTCGCCACAAGCTGCGCGTACCGGAGGATATCTCGGTGATGGGCATGGACGATATTCTGCCGCTCGATATGTTGCCGCTGTCGCTGACTACGGTGCATCTGCCGTTTGAGGAGATGGCGCGGGCCTCGTTGCAACTGTTGACTCAACAAATGACGCCCACCCAGTCGCTTGGCATCACCCAGCGTATTGAACTGGCCGGCAGGCTGGTGGTGAGGGGGTCGGTTCAACGAGGGGCCAACTTCTGAATGTAAGTCTGCTGCCGATTCAGTAGCCGTATGCGGGTAACTGAATCGGCGGATTTATCATCTGCACATCACTTTACCCACCTCGCAGTTTCGGTCTTGTAATAAAAATATATTGATTTTTTATCATGGAGATCTGTTTAACTAAGCTCGTACTTTATTTGTCTCATATTTATACAATTGTTTATTTTTTTTAATGTTTTATGTGTGTTTTTTTTTGCAAAGCGCATTATTGTTAATTTTTATTAATCACTTTTAGATTGAAAATGAAATATTGAAGTAGTCATTTATTGAAATTACTGCATAGAACTGATGTTTTAATCATATTTATTTTATTGCGATTATTATTTATCTTATTGATTTTTAATTATTTTTTTGTTTTATTTGACTCATTTTTTTATTGGAACAGTGTTTTAACTGAAATCTA